>CAIYRG010000209.1 GCA_903928515.1 uncultured Alphaproteobacteria bacterium
GTGATCGTGGCCGTGGTGAGCCCTGGGGCTGTGGAAACCGCCATCACCGCCGTCTTCCGCGAGGCCTACAACGCCAACCCGAAAACCGCGACGCCCGCCGAGGCCGCCGCCCGTCTGATACCGATTATTGCCGGCATCGATATGGACAAGGCGGCATCCGGCATCGTCAGCTACGACAACAAAATCTTGCCCTGGTGAACCCCATGAACCGCCTTTTCGCCGTTGCGTTGATTGCCCTAAGTTTCGCGACACCCGCTTTGGCCGACACCGTTCTCATCACGGGCTCGGATCGCGGGCTTGGCTTGGAGTTCGCCCGCCAATACGCCGCGCAGGGCTGGACGGTGATCGCGACGGCGCGAAATCCGGACACCGCGAAGGATTTGAAAACCCTCAGTGCAGCGAACAAGAATGTCAGCGTCGAGAGGCTGGATGTCTCCAGCGACACCGACATCGCCGCGCTCGCTGCCAAATACAAAGGCAAGCCGGTTGATCTTCTGCTGCTCAATGCGGGCGTCTTGGGCGATCTCAACCATGAATCGCTGGGCGGGCTGACGCGCAAGGATTTCCACGATGTGATGGACGTGAACGTGTTCGGCGCGCTGGCCGTGGCGCAAGCCCTGCGCGAGAACGTGATTGGCAGCAAGCAGAAAAAGATCGTGGCCGTCACCAGCGGCATCGGTTCGATCACGGCGGCGGGGCGCATAGGCTCAGGCCCCTATTTCTACCGCATCAGCAAGACGGCGCTGGACATGGCGATGCAGGCGCTGGCTCAGGATGTGAAGAAGGATGGCGTGGTTGTTGCGCTCATCAGCCCGACACCCAGCGACACGGACATGCTCGCCACCTTTCACAATTTCTACGGCCAAGGCGGGATGAAATCCTCCTCGCCTGCGGATTCGGTGGCCAAAGCCATTCCCGTGATCGCGGGCATCGATCAGGCCAAGGCCGCGCAAGGCATCGTGGTTGCCGACGGCTCTGTGTTGCCGTGGTAGACAGTCGCCATCTCCCGTAATCGCCCCGCCTCTGTCATGGCCCGCCACAGCGGGCCATCCAACCGGGCAATTTAATGGTCAAGGCTAATACCACGATCATTTGGGCGGCCCGCTTTTGCGGGCCGTGACAGCAGGGCTTTCAATTCAATCCTGCCCAAACGCCATTGTCGTCATCAGCGCGATTTCCGCTTTGCGCGAATCCAGCCGCGTGTGCTGCACGACAATGGGGACATCACTCTCGAACAAAGACGCATAGTCCGCCCCACGCGGCACCGGCGCGGGATCGGTGAGATCGTTGAAGCGCAGATGCAGCGTGCGTTGGGCCGCAACCGTGACGTGATACGGGCCGACCGGATCGCGATCCGGGAAGAACAATGTGATCGTGACATGCGCATCGTTATGCGAGGTGTTCAGGATGCAGGCCGCTTCGTGCGAGATCAGTGCGCGGTCCGTGAAACTGCTCTCGGCTGGAATATAACCTTCCGGGATCGCCCAAATCTTCTTGCCGACAACCGCCATATTACACCTCCAGATTCAAACTGCGCGCCGTCAGCTCCGCGATGTGAAGCGTGGTGCGCCCCGTACCCTGCTCGATCTGCTCGCGGCAACTGAAGCCGTTGGACAAAATCGCCGTTTGCTTGTCCGCTTTGCGCACCGCCGGAAGCAGCACGCGCTCGCCGATCTGTTGCGACAGCTTGTATTTGTCGGCCTCGAAGCCAAACGAGCCCGCCATGCCGCAGCAGCCCGCTTCGAGCACCTGATACGACACGCCGAGCTTGTCGAGCAATTTGCGCTCGCCCTTGTCCTTGATAATCGCATGCTGATGGCAATGTATCTGCACCAGCGCTTTGTTCCTCGGCGGCGTGGCCATAAGCGGCACACCATCCTGCGCCAGAAAGTCACTGAAGAACGCGGTTTGCTTGGAGAGCGCTTCCGCTTGGCTGTCGCCCGCGAAAAGCTGCGGCAGCTCGTCCTTGAAGGCCGAGGTGCAAGCAGGCTCCAAGCCAATCAATGGCGTACCCGCGTCGATCTCCACTTTCAGCGTCGCCATCGTATCGCGCCACAGCGCCTTGGCATCATCGAGCCAGCCCCAATCGTAAAGCGGCCGGCCGCAACACAAAGGTTTGTTCGGAATGACCACGTGGTAGCCCGCTGCTTCCAAAGACAGTGTGGCGGCAATAGCCGTGCGTGGGCGGAAATAATTGTTGAACGTATCGGGCCACAACATCACACGCGGGCCACCGTCATTTGGTGTTGCGCCGCGATTGCGGAACCACGAGGTGAAGGTCCGGTTCGCAAAGGGCGGGATCGTGCGTTCCTGCGCGATGCCGCCGACGGCTTTGGCCAGCGTGGAAAGGCCCGGCGCACGCGCCAGCATGTTGAACAGCCACGGCGCGTGCGAGGCGTAGCGCGCCACATCGTGGATGCGGCCCATGCCGTAAGCCACGCGCGGGCGGAAGCGGCCTTCAAAATAATGCGAGCGGAATTCGGCCTTGTAAGTCGCCATATCCACATTCACCGGGCAATCCGATTTGCAGCCCTTGCAGGCGAGGCAAAGATCGAGTGCTTCTTCCACCGCTTCGCTCTTCCAACGATCCTCGATGGCACCGCCATGCAGCATCTCGAACAGCAGGCGCGAGCGGCCACGCGTCGAATGTTTCTCCTCATGCGTCGCCATATAGCTCGGGCACATCACCTCGTTGCCGCTGTCGTGACGGCGGCATTTCCCGACGCCGACGCAACGCTGTGCGGCGCGCGCGAAATTGCCCTCCAACGGGAAGGAAAAATGCGTCCTTAGTTCCGGCGGATGATACGAAGGCCCAACGCGCAGATCCGATGTGATGGGATAGGGGTCAACCACCTTGCCGGGGTTCATCCGGCCCAGCGGGTCCCAAATCGCCTTGAATTCACGGAACGCGTTGACCAGCTCGGGCCCATACATCTTTACCAGCAATTCGCCGCGCGCCTGACCATCGCCATGCTCACCCGACAACGAGCCGCCATAGCTCACCACCAGATCCGCCGCATCGTTCAGGAACTGCCGCCAGATCGCCACGCCGGGTGCGTCGTAGAGATCGAAATCAACCGTGCAATGCACCAGCCCATCGCCGAAATGGCCGTATAGGCATGGGTCGTAACCGTATTTGTGAAACAGCGCGTTCAGATCGCGCAGGTAACCGCCGAGCTTCTCGCGCGGCACAGCGGAATCCTCCCAGCCGGGCCATGTGTCGGGATGGTTCGGCACATAGGATTCCGCACCCAACGCGGAATCGCGCACGTTCCACAAACGCTTCTGCGAATCCGTGTCGTCGATCAATCTCGCTTCAACGCCGTCTCTCCCGTTGAAGGCATCGATCAGCTTCGCCGCTTTGTTCCTCGCGTCCTCAGGGCTGTCGCCGCCGAATTCGCAGATCAACCAACCCGTGCCCTTGGGTAGAACACTGAGATCTTCCTCGTGCAGATGCTTGAGCTTGATGCGCTCGACCAGAACCTTGTCCATGCCTTCCAAGCCGATGGGCTTGAATTCCAGCACTTCCATGATGCGGTCGGCGGCCACGAAAATATCGGGAAAGCCCCTTACCGCGATCACACGGGCTTTCGGATTGGGAATGAGATCGAGGGTTGCTTCCAGCACCAGTGCACAGGTGCCTTCGGTGCCGACCAAAGCGCGGGCGATGTTGCAGCCGTTTCCTGCGAACAATTGATCGAGGTTTTCGTAGCCCGAAACGCGGCGCGGGATTTTGGGAAAGCGCTCTTCAATCAACGCTTGATAGCGATCACGCAAATCCAAGACTTTGCGATAGATCTCCCCCTTTCGCCCGCCGGTGCGGATGACAGCACGCAATTCGTCTTCCGGCGTCGGGCCAACATTCAGCACCACGCCGTCGTAGGTGAGGATTTCCAGAGATCGCACATTGTTCACGGTGATGCCGTTCATCAGCGTGTGCATGCCGCCCGAATCGTTGCCGATCATGCCGCCGAGCGTGTTGTGATCGTGCGTCGCGGGATCGGGCCCAAAGATGAGCCCGTGTTTTTTGGCCTCGTCACGCAGCGAATCCAGGATGCAGCCCGGCTCGACACGCGCCAGGCGCTTCTCGGGGTCGATCTCCAAAACCCGTGTCAGGTATTTAGAGAAGTCGATGACAAGCGCCACATTGCAGCATTCGCCAGCCAGACTGGTGCCGCCGCCGCGCGCCAGAATCGGCACACCATGGCGATGCGCCACTTTTACGGCGGCGATGACGTCATCCTTGGTTTTCGGAACGACGACGCCGATCGGGATTTGGCGGTAGTTGGAAGCATCGGTGGAATAGACCGCCTTGGTGCCGACATCGAAGCGCACCTCGCCCTTCACGACGCTGCGCAAATCGGCCTCAAGCGCCGCGATATCGATAGCGACGGAAATTGCGTCCCGGCTGTCGCGCATACCGGGTTTTTCTATGGTTCCTGACATTGGGGCCCTGGCGGTTAGAGCGCGAAGCGCTCGGCATCGGCGCGTTTCAAGGTAAGGCCATGGCCGGGGCGCGAAAGATCGGGCGCGATTTCACCGTGGCGGATTTCCGGTGCGCCATCGAAGAACATTTTCTCGATGCGCGCGTGATCGTAAAACCATTCGATGTGCTTGAAGCGCGGCGCGGCACAACACACCGGCAAATGCAGCGCGGGCGCGCAATGGGCCGAGAGCGGCATCGGATAGGCATCGGCCAATGTCGCCGCTTCCAGGAAACCGGAATAACCAAGACAACGCGTGGCATCGGCCTGGATCACGTCCACCGCGTCGGCATCCATCATGCGTTTGAAATAGAAGGGGTCATAGCCATATTCGCCCGCCGCGATCTGCATGCCCGCCGCAACGCGGTTCTTCAGGAAACAGAGGCCTTCGAGTTCATCGCTCGTCACCGGCTCTTCAAACCAGACAACGCCGCAATCCGCCGCCTGGTCTGCCATCGCCAACGCCGTCTTCAGATCGAACGCACCGTTGCCATCACTAATCAGATGCGCATTATCGCCGATGGCCTCGCGCGCGATCCGCATGCGCTGGGGATCGCGCTGCCGCTCGGTGCCGATCTTCATCTTTACCCAGCGGCAGCCATCCTCATGCACCCAATCATGCAACTGGGTGGCCAAGCGTTCGTCGGAATAGGTCGTGAAGCCTCCACTGCCATAAACGGCCACGCTGTCGCGCGCCATGCCGAACAGCCGCGCCAACGGCACATTCAGCAGCCGTGCCTTGCAATCCCACAGGGCAGTATCCACCGCCGAGATCGCGTTGGCGCACACGCCCCGCAGCCCCATGTTGCGGACAATCGCGATCATCGCCTTCCACAATTTCGGGATGGCGAACACATCTTGATGCAGGATCGTGGGCGCCAGAACATCGCGCACCACTTGCGCGGCGGCCGCACTCGCATACGTGTAGCCGAGGCCGCGCTCGCCACCTGCCTCCACTTCCACGATCACGATGGTGGTGCGATCCCATGCGATGGTGCCGTCCGCTTCCGGACTGTCGGTGGGGATGGTGTAAGCTCTCACCGCCACCTTTTCTATCAAAGCGCCGTCACGCAGCATCGGGCGCCTCAAATGATTTCACGGACTTTGTCGGCCAGAATCGTCCGCGCGATCTTGCCGCCGCCAGGCGTGCCTTTGACCAGCGCCGACGCGAAATTCGCGGCTTGCGACAGATCGATGTTGGGCGGCATCGGCGGCTCGTTAGGATCGACCACACACTCAATCACCGTGGGGCCCTGCAGCGAGAGCGCTTCGCGCAGGATGCGGGCGCAATCCGCCGGATCATCGATGGTGTAAGCACGCGCACCGAAGCCACGCGCAACGGCTACGAAATCGATCGGCTGTAGATCGCAGACATATTCGGGGTGCCCCAAGAACGCGATCTGCTCCCATTTAATCTGGCCGAGCGTGTTGTTCTTGATGATGACGATCTTCACGTTGAGATTGTATTTCACCGCGGTTGCCAGCTCGCACATCAGCATGGTGAACCCGCCATCGCCGACAAACGCGATCACTTGGCGGTTCGGATAGGCGATGGCCGCCGCATTGGCATAGGGCAGGCCGCAGGCCATGGTCGCCAAATTGCCGGAACACGAGAACATCGTGTTCTCACGCATCTCGATGTGACGCGCGGCCCAAGTGGTGATCGTGCCGGAATCGGTGGCGATGATCGCATCATCATGGATGAGCTTGTTCAGCTCATGGGCCACGACTTGGGGCTTCATCGGCTTGTCCGTGCGCGTGCCACGTTGGGTCATCAATGCGCGCCAGGATTTCATGCCGTCTTGCGCGTGTTTCAGAAAGGAATTGTCTTCGTGCTGGGTCAGGCGCGGCAGCAATGCCTTCAGCACCCGGCGGGAATCGCCGACCAGACCGGCATCGACCGGATAGCGCAGGCCTATGCGCTTCGGGTCCAGTTCGATCTGTACCGCCTTGGCATTGCCGGGCTTCGGGTAGAACTCAATGTAGGGAAAGCTGGAACCGATGATCAGCAGCGTGTCGCAGGTCTCCAAGATTTCCTGCGAGGGCTTGGTGCCGAGAAGGCCTGTGCCGCCGGTGGTGTAAGGATCGGTGTCGGGCAGCACGCCCTTGCCAAGCAGCGGCTTGGCAACCGGCGCGTTTAGGCGTTCGGCAATAGCGCGCACTTCTTTGCTTGCGTTCAAGGCGCCGCGGCCCGCGAGAATGGCGATCTTTTTACCCGCGTTGAGAATCTCGACGGCTCGCGCAAGTTGCCCTTCTTCAGGCATATGCACGCTTTCGGTCATGAAGTCTGCGACGTGGTTCGGGCGATTGCGTTTGGAGCGCGGATCGTCCTTCACTTCTTGTTCCTGCAGATCGACCGGCATGGTGATGTGCGACACGCCACGATAAGCAAGTGCTGTGCGGCAAGCATATTCGGTGACGTTCTGCACATGCGCCGCGCCCATGATGCGCGAATTGTAGACGCACACGTCCATGAACAGCTTGTCGAGCTCGACGTCCTGCTGCGTATCGGTGCGCAGCAAATCGTGAAATTGCAGGCCGGTGATGGCGAGCACAGGCTGACCATCGAGCTTGGCATCGTAAAGCCCGTTCAGAAGATGGATGCCGCCGGGACCGGATGTGGCGACGCAGACGCCGAGCTTGCCCGTCCATTTGGCGTAGGCGCAGGCCATGAAGGCCGCAGCTTCTTCATGGCGCACTTGGATAAAGCGAATCTTATCTTCGCGGGTGCGGAAGGCCTCAATGATGCCATTGATGCCATCGCCCGGAATGCCGAACACAGTGTCGACGCCCCAGTCCAGAAGCGTGTCGACAAGAATATCGGAAGCGTTCATCGCGTTCTCCTGCGGGGCTTGAGCCGGAGGAACCTGGGGTTCCGCGGGTACAACGTCCGGGAGCAGAAAAAGCCCACGCGGGGGCTAAGGATTCTTTGGAAGAACGGGGAGAATCACCCGACATGTCATAGGTTTAACGAAACACACCACGTCCGCGTATAGGACGGATACGCCAAGAAAATGCGCGCGCACATTGGCAATGTTCATCGCGACGCTGACATTCCCCTCGGTGCCGCAATCCGGTGAGACGGCCTAAAAAGAAACACCCCGCGATGTTTCCATCGCGGGGTGCCCATCTTCACGGCTGTTCGATTTAGTTGGCGGCTTTGTTCTCGGGGGGCAACGGCGGCGGGTTGCCGGGCAGGATGTAGCCCGTCAGCACGTGGCCGGGGAGAATCGCCGAGCGCGTGATGCTGCCATCCGCGTTCTTCTTGGGCGTCACGCCGATCTGTCGCGCCATGTTGGGCATGCCGCAAACAACACCGCTGCGTTCATCGATTGGGAATTGGTGCAACTCGCAGCGATGCCCATCGGCATCGTAATAGACGACACCCGCCTGCATCGGACCCGCGCCTTCGCCGACGCGGCCGAATTCCTGATAGGCATGGTTCTCATAGAAGAACGACATACGCAGGCGTTGACCATTGGCCGACACGCCGGGCTTCACATCGATATTGGTGATCGCCGTGTTGCCCCACGTGCTGCCGTTGGTGGCTTTGTCCTGCGCCGCGGTCGGGCGCTTGTTATCGGCAGCCGCGTTCGCGGGCTTGGAGAAGCGGAACAGATATTGGTCGTTCTTGTCCTTCGCCGCGACCGCGCCTTCCACCGGCTTGGAATGATCGTCGGACGCATTCGCCAGCACCTTGCTTTCACCATCGAAGGTGAAGCCTGCCGCGGTGATTTCCGTCTTCACATCCGCCGCCGGGGTGCGATGCAGAGTGTCGGCCACACTCGGCGTGGCGGGCTTGGCATCCTTAGGTTCCACATCGACACTGCCGGGATGGCCGGGCGCGGTGTCCCAATTGTAGGCGCCCTTCTTCTCGGCATCGTGGAAGCCTGTGTTCGTTGATGCGGCGTAATCGAGCACGATGTATTTGCCGCCGGGTTTGAGCGCGCGGAACACCGATTTGTCGAAGCCCTCGACATCCAGCGGCTTCAGCGTGCCGCTGCGGCCTTGCATGTATTGCGGCAGTTCCACCGTCTTGGTGCGATGCAGATCGTGATAGCCGTCACCGACGAACACGGCATCCACCTGTTCAGGGATCGGCAAATTGCCGCCGAATTCGGTGAGATCGACCCACAGCACCTTCACGAGATCGCGATATTCGTCGATGCCTTCCAGGGCCTGCACGTTGTCGACATCGATCAGATAACCCGCTGGGCCCGTGGGATAGCAACCCAGCACGCAAGAGTAGCCTTCATCGGCCGGGATGTAGGCGGGCGCGATGCGCTGGCGCTGCGCCATGCGCTGGTTGCGCACCATCACGCCGCCATCGGGCACCACCGCGTAGACCTTGCCTTTGGGGCCGACGAGCTTCGCCAGGATGCGCGTGTAATAGGCATCGCCCGGAACGAGATCGACTACGACCATGCCCGGCTTGATGCCGCTAAAGGCCAGAACCTCGGCCGGGTGACGGTCGGCATCGCGCGCGACGTCCCACGGCGTGCGGCCGCCATCGTTCACCGCGTCGGTGACATATTTCGGAATGGCATCGGCCGCAGCCAACACCGAAGCCGATACGGCCATGGCAACAGATAGGCCTAGCGCCGCGGCCACGGCCGCGTGTGTGCGTCGAAACATCGTCTCTCTCCCCGTGAAGGGCCTCTAAGGGCCAGTTGGGAACGACTATAGAGAGATGAAGTGGGGAAGAAAATATGGGTTTGGGTAGGGCTTCCCGCTGATCCCGCGGAAATTAGGGTCTCGCGTGCGCACCAATCGCTTGCGCAATGTTGGTCAGCCCATCGCGCTCCATCAAGCGCACGAGGCCACGATTGAGGCGCGCCGATAGCCCCGGCCCTTGATAGATGAGCGCCGTGTAAACCTGCACCAAAGACGCACCGCTCATCATAAATTCATACGCGTCCTCGGCACTGCGTATGCCGCCGACGCCGATCAAAATATGTTGGGAACGATCAATCCGCGCATACCATGCCCGCAGCGCCATCTTGGTGGGCTCGAAAAGCGATGGCCCCGTGATGCCGCCGCGTGTTGCATCCAGCGCGGCCCGCGGCGTACGCAGCGTTTCATAAGGCTGCCGATTGGGAATGTTCAGGATAAAGCCTTTGACGAAGGCGAACGGTGCTACCGCTTCCAGCACAGAATCGATGAAGCGCGGATCGTCCGGCGCGCCCGGCGGCGTGATCTTCAAAAACACCGGCGGCAGATTGGAGTGACGCGCGCACACGCGCAGGAGATTGCCGAGCTGCGATGCCTCGTCAAACAACCCGCCGGCGCCGCGCGGTATGTTTGGGCAAGAGAGATTGAGCGCGATGTAATCCGCAACATCGAGGAAACGGCCAATGGTCCGGCCCAGTTCTTCGGCCGCATGTTCGGCGCTGGTCGGCGTGCCTGTGTTGGTCTCCACCAGATTGATGCCCAGCGGCACCGGAAATTTCTGTGCGCGCAAGCGCGCGAACACCACATACGCGCCATCGCTGGGGCAGCCATAATGCACGCGCAATGCTTCATCTTCGGTCAAGCGCCACAGACGCGGGCGGGCTTCATTGCCCGGTGACGGCATCTCGGAAACCGAGCCCACTTCGACAAAGCCGAAGCCCAGGCGTGACGTGACCGCGGCCGCTTCGCCGTTCTTGTCGAAGCCCGCGCCGAGTCCGATGGGCGAAGAAAAATCAAGGCCGGCTAGACTCACGCGCAAACGCGGATCGTCGGGCGCGTAGAGATTTGCCAGCGCACTGCGTATGCCTGCACTGCGCCCGAAACGGGCACTCGTCAGCATGGTCAGGTGATGGATACGCTCCGGGTCGACACGGAAAAGCAGCGGCCGGATCGCCCAATTGTAGAATGTCATGTGCTCCCTCCCCTGCGGCTGAGACGAAAAAGCCACTAACTTCATACGCTTCGTGAAATACCACCGAGTTGCTCGGTCAGCCCACGACGCCACACAGCAATCCGGCACACTTTCGCCAAGGCTTATTCTCAATATCGGGAAATTGGAATAATTTGAGCCTGCGATGAGCATGCGAACCGACAGAGTTCGATCTCACGCATCCTAGCCAGGTCAACCTGGCGAGCCAGCCAATCTGGCTAACAAGGGAGGAGGTCGCCATGGTTGCACTCACGGTCAACGGCAAACACTTTGATGTGGATGTCGATCCCGATATGCCCCTCGCATGGGCCATTCGAGACAAGATTGGTTTGACGGGCACGAAGGTGTCGTGCGGTGCCGGCATTTGCGGCGCATGCACGGTGCATGTGGAAGGCGAAGCGGTGCGCAGCTGCTCCTTCCCGGCCTCTGCTGCCGAAGGCAAAAACATCACCACCATCGAAGGCCTTTCGCCCGATGGCTCGCATCCGGTGCAGAAGGCATGGATCGCGGAGGACGTGGTCCAATGCGGTTACTGCCAGTCGGGCTTCATCATGGCGGCTGCGGATTTCTTGAAGAAAAATCCGAATCCGTCGGACACCGACATCAACAACGGCCTGACGAACATCTGCCGCTGCGGCACGTACGTGCGCGTTCGCAAAGCGATCCTGCGCGCCGCGCAAAGCCAGAAGGGAGCCTCGCTATGAACGCGCATCCCAAACTCGGACGACGCCAATTCCTGCAAACCAGTGCCGCTGCCGGTGGCGTGCTTGCGCTGGGCTTCGATAGCCTCGGCAATATCGTCAGCGCCGCGGAAGAGGCACCAAAGCCTGCCGCCTCGCCGTTCGGCCCGAAGCTGTTCGAGACTTGGCTGCGCTTCAATCCCGACAACACCATCACACTGGTCTCGGGCGAAGTGGAATTCGGCCAAGGCGTCAGCACAGGCTTGGCAACACTCGTCGCGGAAGAACTCGACGCGGACTTCCCGCAGATGCGGGTGGTCCAAAGCGACGGCAATCCCGTCTATGCCAATCCCGGCACGCACACGATCTCGACAAACTCGTCGGCCTCGACGCGCAACCGCTACGATCAGATGCGCAAGATCGGCGCGACGGGCCGCGCGCTGCTGGTGCAAGCCGCCGCCAATCAATGGAAAGTGCCCACCACCGAGATCAACATCAGCAAAGGCGTGGTCAGCCACGCCGCCTCCAAACGCACGGCGACGTTCGCGCAATTGGCCCCGGCGGCGTCAAACCTCCCCATCCCCACCGAAGTGGTAATGAAAGACCCTTCGCAGTGGAGCCTTGTCGGCCGCCCCGACATCGTGCGCATGGACATTGTGGAGAAATGCACGGGCCGCGCCCGTTACGGCGTCGATGTGCATGTGCCCGGCATGGTGCACGCCGCCGTGATGAAGAGCCCCGTGCTCGGCGGCAGTGTGAAAAGCTTGGACGCCACGCAGGCCAAAGCGAAGAAGGGCGTCAAAGACGTCCTCAATCTCGGCTTCGGCGTGGCGGTGATCGCCGACGACGAATGGACCGCGCGCAACGCACTGCAAAGCGTGAAAGTGGTCTGGGATGACGGAAAATGGGCCAACCTCAACTCCGAGCAACTGTCGGCGGATTATCATGAGGCGCTGAACACCACCCAAGGCAAGCTTGCCAAGAACACGGGCGACGTGGACGCGGCAGCGAAAGCGCCGGGCGCGAAAGTGGTGGAGGCGGAATACACCCTGCCCTATCTCCACCACACGCTGATGGAGCCGCCGAATTCCTGCGTCTGGGTGCATGACGGCATCTGCGAAGTGTGGACGCCCAACGCCAACACCACGAATGTGTTGCGGGCGATGGCCTATCTCACCGGCCTGCCGCAGGACAAAGTGAAGATCTACCGCACACCGTATGCCGGCGGTTCGTTCGGCCGCCGGGGGCGCACGGAAACCGAAGTCGAAGCGGTTGTCATCTCGCAGAAGATCGGCCTGCCGGTGCATGTGCTGCATTCGCGCGAGGAAGACCTCACGCACAGCTTCAACCGGCCCTACACGAAGACAAGGCTGCGGGCATCCATTGACCCTTCCGGCAATCTCACCGGCTGGTATCAGAAGATCGCCTGTCAGGACATCAACGAAACCGGACTGACCGAAGTGACGTGGCCGGGCACCGTGGACATGGCGACGATCCGCGCCGATGGCGCCAAGATCAGCCAGCTCTACAATCTCGGCTACGATTTCTTCGCCGCGAACGCCTCGCCTGTCACGCCGCCTTACAACACGGTGCCGAACATCCATGTCGAAACCGTGCCTATGGTGGGCCCGGTCGGCGTTTCGCATTGGCGTTCGGTGGCGAAATCGGGCGGCATCTACATCATGGAATCTTTCGTCGACGAACTCGCCGAAGCCGCCAAGATGGACCCCATCGCCTTCCGCCGCAAAGTGTTCGCCAACAATCCGCGTGCGCTCGCGGTGCTTGACCGCATCGTCAAGGAGACGAATTGGCAACCCGTCACCTGGGGCAAGAAACCGGACGGCAATGGCTGGGGCATCGGCTATGCCGACATGGGCTATGGCGCGATGGGCGCCATCGCCGTGCAAGTGTCTGTGGATGCCAAGAAGAAGATGCAGATCAAACGCATCGTCTCGGTCACCGACCAAGGCGTGACCGTGAACCCCGACATCACCCATGCCCAAGTGCAGGGCGGCATTATCGATGGCATCTCCAGCACGATGTACGGCCAGATCACATTGAAGAACGGCCGCGTGCAGCAGAGCAATTTCGGCGATTACCGCCTGCTCACATTGCGCGAAGCGCCGCCGATCGAAAGCATCCTGATTGACAGCAAGGAACGGCCCGGCAGCATGTCGGAAATGTCGACGCCGTTGACAATCGCACCGCTCACCAATGCGCTCTATCAGGCGACCGGCCAACGCATCCGCGAGCTTCCCCTCACCAAAGCAGGATTCTCAATCTAGCGTGTCCATATTCACCGATTGTCATCGTCATCTCGCCGCGAGAATCGCAACCGCGATTCTCGCGGTTTCTTTTCTGGGCGCCGCAACGCCCGAAAAACTGATCTTCGGCTACACGCCGGTGTCGGAAACCGTGTCGGCCTATGCGGCGAAGGGCGAAGGCATCTTCGCCAAGCACGGGCTCGATACGCAGATGCTATTGCTGAACTCCTCTGCGGTGCTGACCACCAGCATGGTGGCGGGCTCCGTCGATATCGGTTCGATTACGCCCGCCGTGTTTCTGCAGGCAGTCGATGGCGGGCTCGATCTTGTGGCCGTGGCGGGTGCGGCCTCTTCGGCACATGCGCAGCGCGTCAGCGCGGTTATGGTGCCGACGAACTCGACCATTCACACGGCCAAGGATTTCATCGGAAAACGCATCGCGGTGGCCGCGATCCACAGCGCGCTGCACATCCAGTTTCTCTGGTGGCTGACGCAACAGGGCGTCGACCCGAAGAAAGTCACGTTCCTGGAATCGCCCTATTCCACGCAGGCCGATTTGCTGCGCTCGGGCCGCATCGACGCCGTGGTGACGAGTGAGCCGTATCTGACGCGCCTGACGAACGCGAAGGCGGGAACGCCGGTGACGTATCTCTCCGACATGCTGCCCGAGAACACGATCATGGTGATCTATGTCGCCACGCGCGATTGGGCGAACAAGCACCCGCAAGCAGTGCTCGCGTTTCGCCAATCCATCGTGGAAGGCATCCAGGTGAGCGCCGATCAGGGAACGGCCGAGAAATACATCGCGCAATATTTGAAGCTGCCGCCCGAGGCCGTGAAATCCACCACGCACAGCCGGCTGGACGAGAAGGTCACAGCAGCGCAGTTGCAATGGTGGGCCGACACGATGCGCGCCCAAGGCTTGCTGCGCACCAAACTCGACACCGCGAAATTGATCGCGAAATAGTTATTTCTTCGGCTCGACTTCCTTCACTGCACCCGGCCACCCCGAGTGCGTCAGGTCGAAGATCAGCCCTTCGGGGCTTTCGAACTTGGCCTCGTAAAACGCTGTGGTGCTCGCCGTGGGACGGTCCTTCATGTAAACCGCACCCGCTTCCGTGGCCTGTTTCTCGGCTTCGTCGAAATCATCGATCCACATGCCGAAATGCGCGATGCCCAATTCCTCGGGCTCTTCGCGCTTGAGCAGCGCCACCGTCATCGTGCCGTCGGTGAGGTGGCAGCCGCGCCGATTGTCCTTCGTACGGATCATCCCGAACGCCGCCTGGAAAAAGGCCGCCGTCTTGTCCGGGTCTTCCACGATGATGGCGATGTGCCGAAGCTTGGCCTTTTCCATACGCACTCTCCCAGAGTTTCAGGCCAAGGCTGATGGTTCGGCCGCGGTTTCGCTGACAATACCATGGCCAGCGGGCGCGAAAACCCGAAGCGCACGCCTTTGGCATTGCCCGGCCAACACACCCGCGCAAAGATGGCGGCAAAATAGAACTTGGGAGGCAGAATGGGCTATCGCGGGATAATGCGTCAGACATGCGTTCTTGGCTGTCTGACTCTGGTTCTATCCGTTATCGCAGGACTGCCGGCGCAAAGCGCCGCGGCCTTGGATGAAGGCGACATCATCAACAAAGCTCCGAGCCAAGCCGATTGGACCGCGCTGGGGAAACTCCCCGACTGGAGCGGGTCTTGGAATTCGGACCAGACGCTTCAGCACAAGGAAGTGACCAGCAATCCGTTTCCGTGGAATCCGAAGGCGAAAGCCTATTCGGATCACATGATGGCGGAAGCCAAAGCGGGCCGTCCGCACAACCTCAACACGGATTGTTTGCCCGAGGGCATGCCGACCTGGGTTCTGATCAACGACAACACGGTCGAATATCTTTTCACGCCGGGACGCGTGACAATCTTGGGCGAGACCGACGGCAACTATCAGCGCCGAATCTTCACCGACGGCCGCAAGCACGACCCAAATCCAGATCCTACTTTCTTCGGCGATTCCATCGGGCATTGGGAAGCCGATACGCTGGTGGTGGATACGGTGGGCGTGATGCCGGAAGTGGTCATTTCGTCGGATGCTTCCTACGGCGTGCCGAACAACGGCGACATGCACATCGTGGAGCGCATTCATCTTACCAAGGCCGACGAACTCCATGACGACATGGAAGTCACCGCGCCGAATGTCTTTACCAAGCCCTGGAAGACGACGCGCATTCTGTATCGCCAGCGCAAGCGCAAATACGAATTCTATCCGGGCGTCTGCACGCAGGGAAATTTTGAGAGCGATGTCGACAAGGATGGCTTCAACTTCCTGAAGAAGGCCAATGTCGTCAACGGCGTCGCACTGCCTTCCAAATGACTCTGGCTCTATCTCTCATGAGGAGAAGATGATGACCCGTTTCCCCTATGCGTCCCTGGCACTCGTCTTGGGCGCCGGATTCGTTTCCACCGCCGCCTTTGCACATCATTCCTACGGCATGTTCGATCCAACCAAGACGATCACACTCAGCGGCACCGTGAAGACGTTCGAATGGACGAACCCGCATATCCGTCTGTATCTGAACGCCGACACAAAGCCCGGCGCGGAACCCGATCTTTGGATATTCGAATGGGGCAGCCCCGGCACCGAACGCCGCCAGGGCTGGAACAAGGACACGATCAAGCCGGGCGATAAAGTGGTTGTCACCGGCCATCCCGTGCGTTCGGGCGATCATGCCGGCCAGTTGCAAAGCGTCTCGATGAACGGCCAGGAAATCGGACATTTGCGCACGAAAACCGATACGGAAAAGCCCGGCCTGGATTAACGTACCGGGATTGAAATTCCCGCCAGGCGTTGCGATTTAGGGTGTTGCAGCGCGCATTCAAAAGGATTGTTCGATGGCCAAATATGAGAAAAATCCGAACGCGCTTTCCAAGCTCTCGCCCGAGCAATATCGCGTGACGCAGGAAGACGGCACCGAGCGTCCCTTCTCCAACGCCTATTGGGACAATCACGAACCGGGCATCTATGTGGATGTCGTTTCCGGCGAACCACTATTTGCCTCGACCGACAAATTCGACAGCGGCTCGGGCTGGCCGAGCTTCACAAAACCCATCGAGACTGCCCATGTCGTGGAAAACCGCGACACGAGCCACGGCATGGCGCGCACCGAAGTGCGCTCGGCTAACGGCGATTCGCATCTCGGCCATCTGTTCCCCGATGGGCCGAGCGACAAAGGCGGCATGCGGTACTGCATCAACTCGGCTTCGTTGCGGTTCATCCCGCTGGGCGAGTTGGAAGCGGCGGGCTACGGCGGATACGCCAAATTGTTCAAAGCGGAGTAGCCACTATGGCCGAGACCGAACGGGCTGTATTGGCGGGCGGATGTTTCTGGGGCGTGCAGGATTTGGTTCGCCGCTATCCCGGTGTGATCTCCACGCGCGTCGGATATACGGGCGGTGAAGTGCCCAACGCCACCTATCGCAATCACGGCAATCACGCGGAGGGCATCGAGATCGTTTTCGATCCCGCGAAGCTCAGCTTCCGCACGCTGCTGGAATTCTTCTTCCAGATTCACGACCCCACGACACCCAACCGTCAGGGCAACGACAGAGGCCCGAGCTATCGCTCTGCGATCTACTATACGAATGACGAACAGAAGAGGGTCGCCGAAGACACCATCGCCGATGTGAACGCATCCGGCTTATGGCCCGGCAAAGTCGTGACGGAAGTGGCACCTGCAGGCCCATTCTGGCAGGCCGAACCCGAGCATCAGGATTATCTGGAGAATTTTCCCAACGGCTACACCTGCCACTTCGTGCGGCCCAATTGGGTGCTGCCGAAACGCGCGGGCTGATTTAGGGCGCGGCGTGCTGCACGGCACTAACCGCGTTCGCTGCGCCCGCTTGGTGGCAGCGGATTTTCCAGCGCACATATTCGCTTTCGAAATTGCCGCCCTGCTTGTCGAGCACATCATAACCTTGCGGGCACAGCCCATCGGCGCGGCTTTCGAGTTGCGCTTCGGAATTCCCCGAGCCCATCAATTCCGCGAAGCTGCCCGTGGGCGCTTGGGCGGACACCGTGTATTCGTTGGGCGCGGTGGGTTGTGCGACGATGGTATTGGCGCATGCCGCCAAGCCCAAGGATGCCAGAACAAACCCTGCGAAGCGGCGGATAGTGTTGGTCATTGAACCCTGCCCCGAAAATCCGAACTCTGAACAAAACAATCCACGACTTAGCGGAAAACTGCGCCACATCAGGTCTGCGTGCGGCAGCGGCAAGAGACCAGTTAAGTTTCGGAAACAATCGGCTTGCCGCCTGCCGCCCTCATGGCCTGCCAGATGCGCTGCGGCGTGGCAGGCATGGGAACATCCAAGATGCCGTAGGGCCGCAACGCATCGGCCACGGCGCTCGTGATTGCGGCCGGTGCCCCGGTGGTGCCGCCCTCGCCACCCGCCTTGATGCCAAGCGGATTGGTCGGCGACAGCACCTCGACAATTTGCGTGCGGAACGACGGCACCCCATCGGCGCGCGGCATGCCGTAATCCATGAAGGAACCGGAGAGCAATTGCCCCGAAGCGGGATCGAGCGCCACATGTTCCCACAGCGCCTGGCCGACGCCCTGCACAATGCCGCCATGCGTTTGCCCATCGACAATCATCGGGTTTACGCAACGGCCGACATCGTCGGCGGAGGCATAACGCGTCAGCGCCAAACTGCCGGTTTCCGGATCGATCTCAACCTCGCAAATCGCGCAGCCGTTCGGAAACACCGGATCGTGCATCTCGTTATCCGTGGTCACGAACAGGCCGTCGGCTAGCTCGGGCGGCAACGCCAAGCGTTCGGCCTCGAGCGCCAATTCGAAGAGATCGAATTTGCGGTTCGCGCCGCGCGAGGAAAACTCGCCGTCCGCGAACTCCACTCCCTCGGGCGCGGCGTTCAGCGCGAATGCTGCGATGCGCTTCGCCTTCGCGATGAGATCGTCAGCGCCTTTCACGAACAC
>CAIYRG010000210.1 GCA_903928515.1 uncultured Alphaproteobacteria bacterium
GCCGGGCGTGAAAGCCGTCATCACCGGCGAGGATTTGGCGAAGGCCATCAATCCGATGATGACCAGCCTCGATCTTCCGAACATCAAGCGTTATCCGCTGGCAAAAGATCTTGCACGCTACAGCGGCGAATGGATCGCAGCGGTGGCCGCCGAAACGCGCCACATCGCGGAAGACGCCGCCGAATTGGTGGAGGTGGATTACGAGCCGCTGGAGCCGATCACCGATCCCGAACAGGCCTTGGCCAATCCGAATGCCGCAGTGCATCCCGATCACGGCAGCAATGTGCTGTTCCGGCGCAAATTCGTTTGGGGCGAGGTGGACGAGGATTTCGCGTCGAGCCCACACAAGATTGCCTTCCGCGCCCGCTGGCATCGCAATTCTACCGTGCCGCTGGAAACCTTCGGCGTCACCGCATCGTGGAACCAAGCGCAGGAGTTGCTCGATGTCTGGGCCTCCATCCAGATGCCGAAATATCCTGAGCTGATGGCCAGCATCCTGCGCATACCCGCCAACTCGGTGCGCGTGCATTTCGACGTGGATGTCGGCGGCAGCTACGGCGTGAAGCGCGGCATGAAGCACAGCCTCGTGGCAGCGTTTCTCGCGCGTAAGCTGGGCCGCCCTGTGCGGTTGATGGAAGACCGGCTCGACAATATGCGCGGCGGCGACGCGCAAGGCCCCGACCGTATCTTCGACATGGAAGCCGCTTTCGACAATGACGGCGTGGTCAAATCGCTGCGCATCCGTGCGCTGGACGATTGCGGCGCGCACACGCATCGCGCGCCCTTCCAGCTCGGCAAGCCGGTGAGCGCTATCTGCGGCCCGTATCACGTCAATAGCGTGCAATACGAAGCCATCAGCGTCACCACCAACAAGACGCCGCAAGAAGCCGTGCGCGGCTTCGGTCAGGCGCCGACCAACTTCGCGCTGGAATCCACCATCAATCGCGTGGCGCGCTACCTCGGCAAAGACCAGGCTGAAATCCGTAAGGTGAACTTCGTCCGTGCGGATCAGTTTCCCTACACGATCCCTTCGGGCAGCACGTATGATTCCGGCGATTATCATACGGTGCTGCAAAAGGCGCTCGATGAAGCCGACTACGGCGCGCTGATAAAACGACGCGACGCGGCGCGCGCGGCCGGCAAGCTCGCCGGCATCGGGATCTCCGCCTGCCTGGAACCATCGGGCGGCAATTCGTCGTTCGAGCCGTTGTTCAATCCGAAGAACATGGCAACGACCTGGATGGAAAGCTGCGCCATCAAAGTGGACCTTGGCGGCACCGTGACCGCCGCGATGGGGACATCGACCTCGGGCCAAGGCCACGAGACGCTTCTTTCAACGGTGGTCGGCGAAATCCTGGAGCGCGAGCCGAACACCATTCGTGTGGTGCATTCGGATTCGCTGACCGCCCTGCCCTCGAACTCGCCCGTAGCCAGCCGCATGGCGATCATGCTGGGCGGTGCGGGTGCCGGTGCTGCGAAGAAAATCAAAACGCAGTTCCTCGCGATCGCGGCGCACAATCTGAAAGTGCCGGTCGAAGAGCTGACCTACTGCGAAGGCAATATCTCGGTGACTGCCGAGCCCGAGCGCAAGATGAGCTGGGAGCAGATCGTCGACATTGCGCATCGCCGCTTCCATTTGATGCCGCCCGATGTGGAACCCGGCCTGCAAGCGCAATACGTTTGGGAAGTCCCGACCGGCGGCGGCATTCCAACGCCTGAGGGCCGGATACAAATGTATCCCTGCTACAGCTTTGAGGCGCATGTCGTGTATGCCGAGATCGACCGCATCACGGGCCAGGTGAGCCTTGGGCCTTATGTTGTCGGCCACGATTGCGGCACCGTGATCAATCCCGACATCGTGCATGGCATGACCTATGGCGGCGTGGCGCACGGTATCGGCGCGGCGCTTTATGAACGCTTCCGCTACGATGAAGACGGCCAGTTCGTCAGCGGCACGTTCATGGATTACCTGATCCCGTCCTCACACGAAGTGCCTGACGTGAGGATCGTCGATCACTGCACGCCCTCACCGCTTACCACCTTCGGGCAAAAAGGTTCGGGCGAGGCCGGTTACCTCGGCGGCCCCGCAGCCGTTGCAAACGCCGTCAACGATGCGCTGGCACCGCTGGGTGCGAGCATTTCCGAAGTCCCGATGACGGCGCCGCTCTTAAGCGACATCATCGCCGCCGCCGAACACAAAGATCAAAAGTAAAAAGGAGTTCTTCGCTTGATCATCGACGCCCACGGCCACTTCGTACCGCCCGCTTTGCTGGAAGCGCTGACCAGCCAGAAGCGCCTCTTTCCGAATGTGAAAGTCACCAAGGACGACAAGGGCGGAACGCAATTCGCGTTCGCCGGCGGCAAGCCGACGCGCCCCGTATCGCCGGGGCTTTACGATCTCGACAAGCGCAAGGCGTGGCTCACCGCGCAGAAGATCGACAAGCAGGTGATCGGCGGCTGGCTCGATATTTTCGGTTACGAATTGCCGCCCGATGAAGGTGCGGATTGGTGCCGCTTCATGAACGAGAATTTGCTCTCGGGCGCCAAGCAATTGGATTCGCTTTCCGCGCTGGCCTGCGTGCCGCTGCAGAAGGGCGAACTCGCGGCGCAGGTTCTCGACGAGGCGCTCAACCAAGGCTTCGCCGGCGCGATGATCGGCACGCAACCGCATGGCGAAGGCGGCGCGCTCGATGACGCGCATCTCACGCCGTTCTGGGAAGTGGCATCCGCGCGCAAGGCGACGTTGTTCCTGCATCCGATGTTCGTGTGCGGCGACGACCGCGTGAACCAATACGACCTCGTGAACGCCGTCGGCCGCTTGGCGGATACCTCCATCGCCATGGCGCGGCTTCTGTTCTCCGGCCATCTGCAGAAATATCCCGGCGTCAGCATCGTCGTGTCGCATGGCGGCGGCGCGCTGCCCTACGCGCTCGGCCGTTTCAAGCGCAACAACGCCATTCACAAAGGCGAATATGCCGACGCGGAGGACAGCTTCCGGCGCCTCTATTTCGATACCGTGCTGTTCGAGCCGCGCGCCTTGCGCTTCCTCACCGACGTCGCGGGCACCGATAAAGTGGTGCTGGGGTCCGACCATCCCTTCCCCATCGGCGACCCGGAGCCTTTAAAAATCGTGGACGAAGCCAAGTTCACCGATAGCGAACGCAGTGCTATTATCGGCGGCACCGCCGCGAAATTGTTCCACATCGATTGCGATTGCTGCTGATGAACCAAATGAACCCGTCGCTCTCCCGCCGCGCCCTGCTGCAAAGCACGGGCGCGGTGCTCGTCACCATCGCAGTTTCCGATAACGCGGCCGATGCTGCCGAAGGCAAACCGGCGCTGGTGCCGACCGAGTTGGATTCCTGGCTCGCCATTGGCGCAGACGGAACCGTGACGGTGTTCAGCGGCAAGATCGACATGGGCCAAGGCGCGGACCTTGGCTTGATGCAAATCGCCGCCGATGAACTCGACGTGCCGATGAGCCACGTCAAAATCATCCAAGGCGACAGCGCGGTGACTCTCAACGCGGGCGATAGCTCGGGCAGCAACGGCATCGCCTCAGGCGGCCCTATCTGCCGCACGGCCGCAGCCGAAGCGCGGCGCATCATGCTGGAACAGGCGAGCCAAGTTCTGGGCGCGCCGGTGGAAAATTTGACGGTCGAAGACGGCGTGATTTCCGTTGTCGGCAACAAGTCCAAAAGCGTTTCATACGCCAAGCTCGTCGGCGGGAAGTTCTTCCACGCGCAGCTCACATGGAACGGCAAGCCCGGCATCTTCATGCAGGTGACCGGCACGGCAAAGCCGAAAACCGCCGATCAATACAAGATCGTCGGCACATCCCCGCCCCGCCGCGATATCGCGCCGAAGGTTTTCGCCACCGGCGATTATATTTGCGACATCCGCGTTGCGGGCATGCTGCATGGCCGCGTGATCCGCCCCCCAGTTGCAGGCGCAATTGCGCAGGCAATCGACGAATCCAGCATCGCCGACATCAAAGGCGCGCACGTTCTGCGCAAGGGCGATTTCTTCGGCGTGGTCGCCAACAGCGAATGGGATGCCATCCGCGCCGCCAAGCAATTGAAAATCACTTGGTCGAACGTACCGAGCCCGTTCCCCAAGCAAGAAGCGCTTTACGATTTCATCCGCAACGCGCCATCGGTTCATCATCAGGTGATCGTGGATTCCGACAAGGTTGATCCCGCCTTCGCCAACGCCGCGAAGATCGTCGAAGC
>CAIYRG010000211.1 GCA_903928515.1 uncultured Alphaproteobacteria bacterium
AAGGAACAATTTGTTGCGCGCCCCTGCAGCGGCGACGACATCGCCAACGCGTGCTTCCGCATTGCCATAGCTCGCGGCGGAATCAATCAGCTTCGCGCCGTTCGCCACCATCGTTTCGATCACCGCTTTGGTGGCGGCGAATTTCACGGGATCGTTATCGAAGTTGAACACGCCAACCGTGCCAAGACCGATCACCGGCAATTGTTCGCCGGAAACCGGAATGGTGCGTGTAGCGATGGGCGCATCGGCCGCCCGGCCCAGTTGCGGAAATGTGCTTACACCAGCCGCAACAGTCAAACCGGCGAGAACATCCCTACGCGAAAACCGACCGCCGTCTTCCATTGTTACCTCCATCCCATAACCCTCCAGCCCCATATCCCTCCAGCCTGTCATGGCCCGCGACTGCGGGCCACCCAGTTGGGCGTGGAATATCAGCTTTGAAAAGAACACAACGAATGACGTTTCTGGCAAATCTCACATCGTCAGAAACACTCTATGGAGTATTTCACCAGCACGAGACTTGCGATCACCTGGGTGACCCACACGAGGTGGGCCATTGGGGCTGCTCGCAAGCTAGGCCAGCCCATCCCAATACTCCGTCATGCGCTTTCGCATGGCGGCATCGGGCATACGCCCACGCCCACCGTCGAGATTGTCGAGCATGTGTGCCGGATCGTGGGTGCCCGGAAGCGCAACCGTGACGGCCGGATGCGAGACGATAAACTTCAGGAAGAATTGGCCCCACGATTTTACGTCAATCTCTGCCGCAAAATCGGGAAGCGATTTCCGCGCCACTTTCGGGAACAGCAAATTGTACCCGCCACCCATCGGCCTGTTGGCGAGGACGGCAACACCTACATCTTTTGCAATCGGCAGCAGGCGCTTTTCAGCGTCGCGGTCACCGATGGAATAATTGACCTGAAAGAAATCCGGCTTCTCGCGCTTCAGTACGGCAGCCAGCGCATCGTAATCGCCGCGGAAGCATGTGGTGATGCCGGTGTAACGGCAGATGCCCTGCACTTTCCAATCGCGCAATTGCGACAAGCTATAATTCCGATCGGACACGTTCCAAGCTTGCAGCAAATCGATTCTGTCGGTCTTCAACAGCCGCAGACTGTTCTGCATCTGCCGCGTTTGTTCTTTGGGGGAGTCGTTTGAACCGAATTTGGTGGCGAGAAACATTTTGTCCCGCACACCCAAATCCGAAACCACATCGCCCGTGCGTGCCTCCGCCGAGCCATAGCTGTGCGCGGTGTCGATCAGCGATGCGCCGCTCGTCACCATGGCCTGAACAACCTGCGCAGCGGCAGTATAGCGTGCAGGATTGTTGTTGAACTCGAACACGCGCACCGTGCCGAGCCCGATCACCGGCAACGCTTCGCCCGAAACGGGAATGGGACGCGTGGCTATGGGCGACACTGTTAAACGCTGTTCGCGCGGCGTTTGGCGATGGCGTCGATTTCCATCAGTTCGGCAAGCAACGCGGGCACGTCTTTCAGCTTCACCATGTTGGGACCGTCAGACGGCGCGCGATCGGGATCTTCATGCGTTTCCATGAACACCGCCGCCACGCCAATGGCGACAGCCGCACGCGCGAGAACCGGCACCATTGCGCGGTCGCCGCCTGAAGTCGTGCCCTGCCCGCCCGGCTGCTGCACCGAATGCGTGGCATCGAACACCACCGGCGACACGAACGAGGCCATCACCGGCAAAGCGCGCATGTCTGAAACGAGCGTGTTGTAGCCGAAGGAAACACCGCGCTCGGTTTGCAGCACATTGGGATTGCCCGCCGCCGTCACCTTGGCGATGACGTTCTTCATATCCCAGGGCGCCAGGAACTGCCCCTTCTTCACGTTTACCACTTTGCCGGTTTCGGCAGCGGCAACGAGAAGATCGGTCTGGCGGCTCAAGAAGGCGGGGATTTGCAACACATCCACCGCTTGCGCGACCAGCGCGCATTGCTCGCGCTCATGCACATCGGTGAGCACCGGCAAACCGAAACGCTCGCGCACTTCCGCAAAGATCGGCAGCGCCAGCTCCATCCCAAGCCCGCGCTCGGAATTGGCGCTGGTGCGGTTGGCCTTGTCGAAGCTCGATTTGTAGATGAGGCCCAGCCCCAACTTCTCGGCGATCTCTTTCAGCGCGTGCGCCATCTCCATCGCGTGGTCGCGGCTTTCCAGCGCGCAGGGCCCCGCGATGATCGTGAGCGGCTTGCGATTGCCGATCTCGACATTTCCGACTTTGACGACGGCGTTCGGTGCAACACCAATATTTTGAGAAGAGGGCATTACTTTTTCTTTTCCGCTTCGTAACGCGCTTTGGTGGCTTCGTTCATCGGATAGAGACCCGGTAGAGGTGTGCCCTTTTCCACTTCGCGAACGACCCAAGCTTCCAAGCGTTCCTGCTCGACGCCCTTCTCGGCCACTTCTTCCACCATGGCGGCGGGAATGACCACAGCACCGTCATCGTCGGCGACGATGATGTCATCCGGGAAGATCGCGACGCCGCCGCAACCGATCGGTTCCTGCCAGCCCACGAAGGTGAGTGCCGCCACTGACGGCGGTGCGGCGAAACCTTGCGCCCACACCGGCAAGCCGGTCGCCAGCACGCCGACCTTGTCGCGCACTGCGCCATCGGTGATGAGCGCGGAAACGCCGCGCTTGGCCATGCGCATGCACAGGATGTCGCCGAAGATGCCGGCTTCGGGCAGGCCCATCGCATCGGCCACCGCGATCACACCGGACTCCATCTGCTCGATGGCCGCGCGCGTGGAGATCGGTTTGCCCCATGACGCTGTGGTCGCCAAATCCTCGCGGCCCGGCACGAAGCGCAATGTGAAGGCGCGGCCGACTTTGCGCTCCACCTTGTTGCCATGCACAGGCGCGGGTCCGCGCATCCAGGTTTTGCGCAGGCCCTTGTTCACCAGAATGGTGGTGACAGTGCCGCTGCAAATGTTCTTCAGCGCTTCGAGATGTTTGGAGATGTCAGCCATTTTTAATCCTTTGATACGGGATACAAATTTCTGAGGCTCCCAGACGTCCCGTCGCAAACCGCCTTAGACATGTCATAAAGCCCCATTTGGACATCGGTATCCAACGGGCGCTTGAAGCAGATAATGCGCGAGTATCGGCTGGGATTGCGTTCTCCAATATCCATGCGGACGACCTTGCCCCAGTTTTCACTACGCGTGAAACTTGCAGCACTTAAATGCGTACCTTTCAAGCTAACGCGCTTACGAACAGAATCCATGCAACCGACCTCCAACTCGTAGTCCGGCAGCGCCGACACTTCGCTCGCCTGCGGTTCTGGGGTGGGCATCAATTCTCCATCGCACGGAGCGGCTATCACCGACTTCGAAATCGCCAAGAACAGCGCAGCCGACCACAATACCGTTCCGCGCATAGCCCTTCGACCCTATTTCAACCGATCCTTGATCTTGGCCAGGCCTTCGGCCGCACAGGCTTCGTCCTTGTCGCCGCCCGGCGCGCCACCCACACCAATCGCCCCGATTGTGTCGCCATCCACGATGATGGGCAATGCGCCCGCCGCGGCGATAAATTTCGGATCGGGCGGAATGGCCGGATTGGCCGTCGCGGCACGCGCGGCCTGCCACTTCGCATATTCACCCGAGGACTGTCCGCGCAACGCCGAGGTGTAGGCCTTGCGATACGAGTTCTCGTTGTGAATCAGCAAACCGTCGCCATCGATAAATTCCCGCTGGTTGCCGAGACGATCCACGATCACAACAGTCACGTTGTAGCCCTGCTTGCTGCAGGCATTGAGCGCGGTGATCGCCGCCTCATTGGCGAGCGTTGCGGGCACATACTTGTGGTTGGGCAAACCGCTTTCGGCGGCTTGTCCTGGGGTCGCTGCCAAAGCCAAAAGCGCAGACCCTATAACAATCTTTGTACGCATCATTTCAGCCTATCCTTGATCTTTGCCAATCCGGCCGCAGCGCAGCCTTCGTCCTTCATGCCGCCGCCATCGGTGGAGACGCCCAGGCCTGCCAGCGTGTCGCCATCGACGATAACGGGCAAGCCGCCGGTCTGGACCGTCATGTTGTTGTCGACCGGCGCGCCCGGTGCTGGTGGAGCC
>CAIYRG010000212.1 GCA_903928515.1 uncultured Alphaproteobacteria bacterium
GGAACTGCGCTTCCAATTCATCCAGGAAAACGCCCAATTCGCGAAGGATGTCGATATCTGAGCATCGCCCAACTGCGGCGAATTCGCTCAATTGCTTGACTTTTTAGAGCCAATCTTCATATTGCACCGCACAGAGCGCGGACCAATTCGGGCCACCGCGCGGGCGCTTCAGATCATGCGCCCATTAGGAGCGTATGACCGACACCGTCACGAACGCTGGCGCGGACGCCAGCATTGCCGAAGTTGCATCTGCTACTTCCCAATCCCCCTCAGGCCAATCCCCTGAAGTTTCTTCCGCTGAAGTCGAAGTGACCTTCGACAGTCTGGGTCTCAACCCCGACACTCTGCGCGCTGTCGCCGACTCCGGCTACACCAAGCCCACACCCATCCAGGCACAGAGCATCCCGCATGTTCTGAAGGGCCGCGATATCATGGGTATCGCGCAGACCGGCACCGGCAAAACGGCGTCGTTCACACTGCCGATGATCGACATTCTGGCGCGCGGCCGCGCCAAGGCGCGCATGCCGCGCACACTCATTCTTGAGCCCACGCGCGAACTCGCAGCCCAGGTGGCCGAGAGCTTCGAGCGCTACGGCAAATACCACAAGCTTTCGATGGCGCTGCTGATCGGCGGCGTGTCGTTCGACGAACAGCAGAAGAAGCTGGATCGCGGCGTGGACGTGCTGATCGCGACGCCGGGCCGTCTTCTCGACCTCTGCGAACGCGGCAAGGTGATGCTCACCGGCGTGCAGATCCTGGTAATCGACGAAGCCGACCGCATGCTCGATATGGGTTTCATTCCCGATATCGAACGCATCGTGAAGATGACCCCGTTCACCCGTCAGACCTTGTTCTATTCGGCGACGATGCCGCCGGAAATCCAGCGTTTGACCGAGCAATTCCTGCAGGCCCCGATCCGGGTGGAAGTCTCGCGTCCCGCCACGGCCGCCAGCACGATCACGCAAATTCTGGTGCCCATTCCCGGCGGTGACTGGCTGAAGCGCGAAGCGCTGCGCCGTCTCATCCGCGAAAACGATGTCAAGAACGCGATCATTTTCTGCAATCGCAAGCGCGATGTGGATGTGCTGGCGAAGTCGCTGCAGAAGCATGGCTTCTCGGCTGCTCCGTTGCACGGTGATCTCGATCAATCCGTGCGCACGAAGACGCTCGAGTCATTCAAGAATGACACGCTGCAATTCCTCATCGCATCCGACGTCGCCGCGCGGGGCCTCGACATTCCGGCCGTGAGCCACGTCTTCAATTTCGACGTGCCGTTCCACGCCGACGATTACATCCACCGCATTGGCCGCACAGGCCGCGCGGGCCGCACCGGCCATGCCTTCATGCTGATGAGCCGCAGCGACGAAAAAAGCCTGGCCGCCATCGAGAAGCTCACGGGGCAACCCATCGAGCGCCGCGAGATGGATTTGCCGGTCGAAGAAGAACGCGCGCATGCGGCAGCCCATGGCCGTGATCGCAACAGCGATAGCCGTCGCGGACGTGGCCGTGGTGGCCGCGAACGTGAGCGTGGCCCTCGTAACCAAGGCCCCCGCAACGAGGCTTCGCACAGCGAAGCGCCGCGCGCTGAAAACGCCCATCATGCGGAACCGGCAGTGGTCTCCGACGCCGTCGCGGTGCAAGCCGTGGCACAGAATACGGTCGAACGTCCGCAGCCCAAGCCCCGCCGGGAACCGCGTAGCCAAGCCACGCCGCGCCGTGATCCGCGTCCGGTGGCCGCGTCTACTGCTGTTCCTGTTGCAGCACCTGTCACTGCTGCTGCGGCTCCGGCCATCGTCGGAACCCGTGACGCCAGCCAACTTCCGGCGTTTTTGCTGCGTCCGGTGCCGATAGCGCCGAAAACACGCAAGAACGATAACGAATCGTAAAGGCGCTCAGGTTCGCAAGGTTCGCTTTCCCGCGGATCAGCATATCTTAACCTTGCTTGCCTAACGTCCTTCCTCCAACGGATGGCGCTCACGGACGCTATCCTCTCGGGGGATAGACGTGCCGAGCACCGATTGGTGGCTTCAACAAGAAACGCGTGACGACAGGCGCCTTCTCAAGGTGCAGGTCGATCGCGTTGCCGAGGGCATTCGCTCCACCACCGTGGGCGCGCTCGGCTGGATGTTCTGCGCCGCCGCTTGCGTCAGCTCCGCTGTTCCTTTCTTCGGCAGCATCCCCATCGAACGGTGTTTTCTGTTCTATGCGGTGGCGGCCATCGGCGCGTTCATCGGCTACTGCGTTTTGCCGCCGTATTATCGGGCGCGCGACGCCATCGAATCCGCCGATGACGCGTATCTCTGGACCAACCGATTTTTCTGGACGCAGCTCGGCGGCAGTGTGTTGCAGTCGCTCGCGTTCCTCTTCCTGTGGCAGCCCGGTAGCCTCGCGAACCACCTGTTTCTTTGGGTGGTGTGGATGGTCATCGCCGCGCGCTTCATGGTGTATCGCGTTGCGCGCCTGGAATTCTTTCTGGCCAGCGTGGTCCCGTTCGGACTGACGCTGTTTATTCGCAGCATCATCGAGTTCACGCCGGGCGATACCGCGATCGCGGCGCTGGGCGGCTTGTTCGTCATGCAGATCCTCATTGACGGCCGCCGTCTGCGCGAGCGCCGCGATATGGACACGCATATGCGCTTTGCCAACGAGGACATGGCGCGCGAGCTGGAAGAAGCGCGCGACGAAGCCTTGAAGAAACGCTTCGAGGCCGAAGCGGCGAACGCTTCGAAAACGACATTCCTCGCCAATATGAGCCACGAGTTGCGCACGCCGCTGAACGCGATTCTCGGCTTCTCCGAAATCATCGCCAGCGAATGTCTCGGCCCCATCGGTTCACAGCGCTACAAGGAATATGCGGGCGACATCCACAATTCGGGCGCGCATCTCCTCAGCCTCATCAACGATCTCCTCGACGTGGCCAAGATCGAAGCCGGCCGCATGGAGATCGAACCGCACATGATCGACACCAAGCATACGATCGAGGTGGCGCTGAAACTGGTGGCCATGCGTGCGCGTGAGCGCAACCAGGTGCTCACCATCACCGTCGAGCCTGACGCGGCGGTGCTCTATGCCGATGAACGTTCGCTGAAACAGATTGTCATCAATCTCGTCTCCAATTCGGTGAAGTTCACGCCGGACGGCGGACACGTCGATGTGGTGGCCACACGGAACCGCGATGGCGACTTCGAATTGATGGTGAAGGACGACGGTCCGGGAATCCCGCGCGAAAAGCTCGACCGGATATTCCAGCCCTTCTCGCAGATCGATAATCGCTACGATCGCCAGGAAGGCGGCACGGGATTGGGCTTGGCGCTGGTGCGCGGCCTCACCGAGCTTCATGGCGGCCGGGCCTGGATCGAAAGCAGCGGGGGGCAGGGCACGCAAGTCTATGTCGTACTGCCTGCCAACAACGATCACCGCCAGCGCATTCGCGCTTAAACAGCGCATCGCATTGGTCAAAGAAAAAGGCGCGGCGAATAATCGCCGCGCCTTTTCTCATTCTGCCTGAGGCAGAATTAGACCGAGTAGTACATCTTGAACTCGACCGGATGGGGCGTGTGCTCGAACGCGTACACGTCTTCCATTTTGAGGTCGATGTAGCTGTCGATGAAGTCCTTCGAGAAGACATCGCCCTTTTGCAGGTAGGCGTTGTCCGCTGCGAGGTTCTCGAGAGCTTCACGAAGCGAACCGCAAACCTGCGGGACGTTCTTCAGCTCTTCCGGCGGCAGCGCGTACAAGTCTTTGTCCATCGGGTCGCCCGGATGGATCTTGTTTTCGATGCCGTCGAGGCCCGCCATGAGCATGGCGGCGTAGGCGAGGTACGGGTTCGCACCCGGATCGGGGAAGCGCACTTCGACGCGCTTCGCCTTGGGGCCCTGACCGAACGGAA
>CAIYRG010000213.1 GCA_903928515.1 uncultured Alphaproteobacteria bacterium
GGCCTACGCGCGCCAACAATTGCGGACCGATGACGCAGCCCGCCACGAAGCCCGCGTAATAGCATGCCCCCATAATTCCGATTTGAAACGGCACGAGCCCATTGAGATGCGCGCGCACAGGCGCAAACGTCCCCAGCAGGCCGTTCCCGGTGAGGAAGAAGGCCGTGGAGAACAGGATCGCGCCGATGCTGAAAAGCTGGGTGGCCATAAGGTGCTGCCGGGAATTGCACCTTCATCGCAGATAGGCGGGGCTGCGGTAAAGTTCGCACTCGGCCCGGCGAGAAGAAACCGCTTGGAAAACTGTGGCTTAGGCGGTCCCAAGCTTGCCGCTTGAGGCGCGATTCATTAGCGTGCGCGCTTCGCAATCATCACTCTCGCTTGCAGACCGGCGCGCCATGGCCAGCAAATCTCGCGCAAAGAAGCGCCTTTCGCACAAAGCGGCAAAACGCCCAGCAGCGCACAGCGCCGCAAAACGTCCTGTAGCGCGCAGCGCGGTCAAACCGAAGCGCAAGGCAAAAACGGCAAAGCCGAAACCCGTCAAAGCGAAGGGCCCTAAGGCCAAAGCGGCTGTCACGAAGCGGCCTGCCGCGAAACCGCCTATTGCGGAACGGCCCGCAACAAAACCAGTGGCCCCGAAGCCTCGAGCCAAGTCGGCGCCCCTGGGGCGACGATTGGCGCGACGGCCCCGCCGCACCCCCGCGCACATGGTGGCAGCGCAGCCGCTCACGCCCGGCCAAGGCAACCCGTTCGACAATGCGCTGCCGCGCCAGACCGCGAACTACCAGCCGCTTTCGCCGCTGTCGTTCCTGGAACGCGCCGCGCGGGTGAACCCCGCCACAACTGCCATCGTGCACGGCAAACAGCGGATTTCGTATGCCGAGTTTTACGCGCGCGCGCGGCGACTGGCCTCGGCACTGGCGAGCGCCAAAATCGGCAAAGGTGATACGGTGTCGGTGCTGCTCGCCAACACACCCGCCATGTTGGAAGCCCATCACGGCGTGCCGATGGCGGGCGCGGTGCTGCATTCGATCAACACGCGGCTGGATGCGGCGACCATTGCCTTCATGCTGGATCACGCCAACGCCAAAGCCCTGATCGTCGATATGGAATTCGCAGCCGTCGCGGAGAAGGCACTGGCCACCGCCAACGTGAAACCGCTGCTGATCGCTTATGACGACAAAGAATTTCCGCAAGACGGACGTTTGGAAGGCGCGCGCGATTACGAGAGTTTCGTGATGGGCGGCGACCCGGAATTCGCTTGGGCGCTTCCTTCGGATGAGTGGAACGGCATCACGCTGAACTACACCTCCGGCACCACGGGCAATCCCAAAGGCGTCGTCTATCATCATCGCGGTGCCGCGCTGATGGGCTATTCCAATTTGCTTGCCGCGCGCGTCGGTGAACGTCCGGTCTATCTTTGGACGCTGCCGATGTTTCATTGCAACGGCTGGTGCTTCCCCTGGACGTTGTCGCTCGTTGCCGGAACGCATGTTTGCCTGCGTTGGGTGCGCGCCAGAGATATCTACGCGCTGATCGCGCAAGAAAAGGTGACGCATCTGTGCGGCGCGCCTATCGTGATGGCCGCATTGCTGAACGCGAAAGACGACGAGCGCAAACCGCTGCCGCATGTGGTGCAATTCACCACCGCCGCAGCACCGCCGCCCGAAGCCGTGCTCGCGGGCATGGCGGAAGCCGGGTTCAACGTCACGCATGTCTACGGCCTCACCGAAACCTACGGCCCGGCGACGGTGAACGAATGGCACCCGGAATGGGATGAATTGTCTTCGGAAGAACGCGCCGCGAAGAAGGCACGCCAGGGCGTGAGCTATCCCTCGCTCGAACAGCTCGCCATTCTCGATCCTGCGACGATGGAGCCCGTGCCCGCCGATGGCGAAACGCTCGGCGAAGTCATGTTCCGCGGCAACATCGTGATGAAGGGCTATCTGAAAAATCCGAAGGCGACGGCGGAAGCTTTCGCCGGCGGCTGGTTTCATTCCGGCGATCTCGGTGTCGTATATCCCGACGGCTACATCCAACTCAAAGACCGCTCGAAAGACATCATCATCTCGGGCGGCGAGAACATTTCCTCCATTGAAGTGGAAGACGCGCTCTACAAACACCCCGCCGTGATGTTCGCCGCTGTCGTCGGACGCGCGGATGCGAAATGGGGCGAAACGCCCTGCGCTTTCGTCGAGCGCAAGCCGGGCCACGAGGATGTGACCGAGGCCGACATCATCGCCTTCTGCCGCGAGCACATCGCGCGCTTCAAGGCGCCATCGCATGTCGTGTTCGGCGAATTGCCGAAAACGTCCACGGGCAAGATTCAGAAATTCGTGTTGCGCGAGCGCGCGAAGACCCTCTCCTGATATAGGACTTTCGTCTCACACCAGCGTCAGCAATAGACGGTTGAGGATGTTCGCGCGCTTTTGCGTTTCGTAAGTGATCGCCGGATTGCCGTCGGCGACGGTCAAAACGGCTTAATGCGCAATGGCTCGAAGTCTTTCGAGCTCGTCCTTTAGTCGTAGCTTTTCTTTTTTCAGCGCCGCGACTTGGATGTCATTCCAAGCGGAATGGTTCATTTCCGAGTCGATAAGCTTCTGCAATCGCTGATGCTTATCGGAGAGTTCCCTGATATGTCCAACTAAGGCCATTTCAAACCTCTTCTCTGACGACCCGAAAAGTAAACCACCGTCGGCCCTGCCTGTCACGCCTCTTTTGCACAAGAAATTTTTCCGCTCTCACGTTGGCTTCTTAAAAGTAAACGGCCACCACACATGACTGCAGCGTCAACAAAACAAAAACCGCGCATCATCATTGGGATCAGCGGCGCGTCCGGCGCCGCCTATGGCGTGCGCTTGCTGCACGCCTTGCGAGAATTGAACATCGAGAGCCACCTCGTTGCCTCAAAAGCGGGCGAAATGACGCTCGGTTACGAGTTGAAGATGAAGCGCGCCGAGTTGGTAGCACTTGCCGACCATGTCTATTCCATCGGTGACATCGCAGCGCCCATCGCATCGGGATCGTTTCGCACGCTCGGCATGATCGTGGCGCCGTGCTCGGTGCATTCGTTTTCGCAGATCGCCACCGGCGTCACCGAGAACCTGCTCACGCGCGCAGCAGATGTCTGCCTGAAAGAACGGCGCAAGCTGGTGTTGATGGTGCGCGAAACGCCGCTGCATGTCGGACACTTGCGCAGCCTCACGCAATTGGCGGAGATGGGCGCGATCATTGCGCCGCCTTTGCCGGCGTTCTACGCTGATCCGAAGACGATAGACGATATCGTCGATTACTCCGTCGGACGCGTGCTCGATCTCTTCGATCTCGATTGGCCGATCAAGCGTTGGGGCGAAGGTCTGGCCAAAAGCCGGCGCAAGGCGAAATCGTAGCGGCTCGGCAATGACAGACGCGGAAGAACAAACACTGCGGGCCGAACTTGCGGAATTGACGCAAGAGCATCGCGATCTCGACTCTGCGATCGCGGCGCTGGCCGATTCCGGCATCCGCGATCAATTGCAGATGACACGTCTGAAGAAGCGCAAGCTTCAATTGAAAGACGAGATCCAGCGCATCGAAGATGCGCTGCTGCCGGATATTATTGCTTAGCGCTCACGCTAGCTTTTCTAGGAGCAGAGCGACTTAGACAAGCTGCGAAGCGAAGCGCAGCGGTAGCGCTTAAAAATTTTTCTTGAAGATTTTACCGCGCGGCGCGCTTGTGCGCGTACATGGCGCGGTCGGCCTGCGCCATCGCGGAATCCGCGCTCTCGCCGGCCTTCAACTCATATGCGCCAAACGAAAACCGCAACTTGACCGGTTCGCCGTTCCATTGCGGAGGATTGTCGCGCAATTCGCTGGTGAGCTGATCGCCTTTGCGCATCGCCTGTTCCAGATCGACATGGGCGAGGATGACGCCGAATTCGTCGCCCCCCAATCGCGCCACCACATCGGTTTCGCGCACTTGGCTCCCCAACACTTCCGCGAAGTGCTTGAGCGCAGCATCGCCCGCCGGATGACCGTGCGTGTCGTTGACGATCTTGAAATCGTCGAGGTCGAAATAGAGCAGGCTCGACGGCGTGCCGTAACGCTCGGCGAAGGCGATGCAGCGCGTGATCTCGCGCACGAAGGCGCGGCGGTTCAGCACGGGCAGCAACATGTCCTGGTCGGCGGTCAGCGCCATCTCTTCCAGGCGCTTGCGCGTCTGGTCGAGATCCTGGCGCAGCAGGTCGACCTCGCCCATCAGGGTCATGATGGCGTCGCGCACGCGCGGCGTGAATTCGTTTTCGGGGATGCCCAGGACACTGGCCGAGACCGGCGCGACGGCATCGACGCTGGCCACGCCGCCGGCTGGGACAACGCGCCTGGCCCCCGCCACGGTGCTCACACCGTAGCCGCGGCTAACGCCGCCGGACTTGGTGACCTTCATCCCAGACATGGGAGACCACAATTCATGGTCGAGTTCCGCGCCGCCCTGGCCAGGAACTGCCGAATCGCCCCCCGGTTCAAGGCAATTTGCCACGAAATTTCGGACGGCCGCAAAGCGAGTTGTGTCAATTTTTGCCGCAAACGCGTCGTCGTCGGTACGCGCGTACCC
>CAIYRG010000214.1 GCA_903928515.1 uncultured Alphaproteobacteria bacterium
CGAGCGCGCGAAAGCGTTTCAGCGCAGCGGCGTTGTCGCTGGTCGGGTAATAATTCACCTGCGCAATGGCGACATGCGCCGCATCGTAGAAATTCGGATTCTTCACCAGCGTGATGTGATCGTCGGGCAGCCATTCTTTCAGCGTGTAAGGCCCATCCGAGACATACGCGCCGGGCCGTGACCACGCCTTGCCTTTGGCCTCCACCACATGGCGCGGAACGGGCAGGGCAGTAACGTGTGTCAGCAATTCTTCCAGATAGGGCGCGGGATGCTCCAGCGTGATCTGGATGGTTTTGTCGTCCAAGGCGCGCACGCCCAAATCTTCCGGCGGCATCGTGCCGGCGTTCACCGCAGCGGCGTTCTTGAAGATATAAAGAATGGAGGCGTAATCGACAGCACTTTTGGGATCGAGCACGCGCCGCCACGCATAGATGAAGTCGTCGGCGGTGACAGGCTGCCCATCCGACCAGTTGAAATCGCGCAAGTGGAACGTCCAGATCATGCCATCGGGGCTGGCGTACCAGCTTGTCGCAGCACCCGGCGTGGTGGACCCATCGCCGAAGGGCGTGATCAGCCCCACCATCAAATCCTGCACGATGTTGGTTTCGACTTGGGTCTGCGCGTAGGCCGGATCGAGGGAGTTCGGCTCAGCCCCATTGCCGCGGTTCAACACGAGGTTGCCGTTGTCGCGCGCGCCTTGCCCGCAAGCGGCCAGCGTCAGGCTCGCTGCCAGCGCAAAAATCGCGCGGCGTTTCATGGAGCCGGTGCCGGATCGTGCTCGGCGACGAAATGGCCCGGTGAGACTTCGATCAGCTTCGGGACGTATTGCACGGCATCCGGATCATCGATGCGCTTGGATTTGAGAAAGCTGAGTGCGGCGCGCGTGTCCATGGGCGAGGGCAATTCGGGGAGCAGCGGCTTCTTCTTGGCGCGCTCAATCTTCGGATCGGGCACCGGCACGGCAGCGATCAGCGCGCGCGTGTAGGGATGTTGCGGATCGCTGTAGATGCTTTCTCGGTCGGCCATCTCCACGATGCGCCCGAGATAAAGCACCATCACGCGGTGCGAAACCTGGCGCACCACCGACAGATCGTGGCTGATGAAAATCAGCGACATGCCGAATTCTCGCTGTAACCCCAGGATCAAATCGATGATCTGCGCCTGGATGGAAACATCGAGTGCGCTCACGGCCTCATCGCAAACGATCATCTTCGGCTTGAGGATCATGGCGCGGGCGATGCCGACGCGCTGGTTTTGCCCGCCGGAAAATTCGTGCGGATAACGGTTTACCCAAGCCGGATCGAGGCCGACCTTGTCCATGATCTCGCGCACGCGCGCAGTCACATCATTGCGCGAAAGAAGCGGTTCCAGACTGCGTAAGGGTTCGGCGATGCTCTCGCCGATGGTCATGCGCGGATCGAGGCTGGCCAACGGGTCTTGGAACACCACCTGGAATTCGCGGCGCAAGGCGCGGACTTCATGTTCGGCTTGCGCGCCGATATCGCGTCCGCACCACACAACGGTTCCGGCCGTCTTCGGCACCAGCTTCAGAACGGCGCGCGCCAGGGTGGACTTGCCACAGCCGGACTCGCCAACGATGCCCAGCGTTTCGCCCTGTGCCAGCGTGAAGCTGACGCCATCCACCGCGCGCAACGGCTTGGTTTTGGGAAACAGTCCGCTACTGACCTGCACGGGGAAATAGACTTTCACGTCTTCGACATCGAGCAGCGTCGGGCTTTGCGCAGCCAGCGGCAGCAATTTGGTGTGGCCTTCGCGTTGCGGCCGGTCGATGCGCGGCATCGCATTCAGCAGCATCTGCGTGTATTCGTGGCGCGGGTGATAAAAGATGTTTTCCACCGCACCCGTCTCCACGAATTCGCCGTGCCGCATCACCATTACGCGATCGCATATGCCTGCGATCACGCCCATGTCGTGACTGATCAGTGCGATGGAGGTTTTCATCTCGGCTTGCAGATCGCGCATGATCTCGAGGATTTGCGCCTGCACCGTCACGTCGAGTGCGGTGGTCGGTTCATCCGCGATCAAAAGATCCGGCTCGCAGATCGTCGCCATGGCGATCATCACGCGCTGTCGCATGCCGCCCGACAACTCGTGCGGGTATTGCCGCATGCGGCGCTTGGCATCGGCGATGCGCACCAATTCCAGCATGGCGAGCGCGCGCTTCTCGGCTTCCGCGTGGCCGACGGGCTTGTGGGCGCGCAAGGCTTCCATGATCTGATCGCCCACGCGCATATGCGGCGTGAGGCAGGTGAGCGGATCTTGGAAGATCATGGTGATCTTCGAGCCGCGAATGCGGTTCAGCTGGCGCGAGGGCAATCCCAAAATTTCCTGCCCGCGATAGCGCACGCTACCCGTGACGCGGCCGTTTCCCGCGAGAAGCCCGGTGGCGGCCAGGAAGAGTTGGCTCTTGCCCGAGCCGGATTCGCCCACGACGCCGACGCATTCGCCAGGCTTGATGTCAAGGTTGACGTTCTTCACAGCATGCACTTCGCCATCGGGTGTGGAGAAGCGCACGTCTAAATCTTGTATCGCGAGAACGGATTGCGTGTCGCTCATGGCTCAGCGGTCCTTGGGGTCGAGCGCATCGCGCAAACCGTCGCCGATGAAGTTGAAGCAGAACAACGTCACCGCCATGAACGTGGCGGGGAACACGAGCAGCCAGGGCGCGGTCTCAATCGAGCCCGCGCCATCGGAGATCAGGCGTCCCCACGATGTCATGGGCGGGCGTATGCCCAACCCTAAGAACGACAGGAAACTTTCCGCCAGGATGACTTCGGGAATGGTGAGCGTCACATAGACGACGACCGGCCCGAGCACATTGGGCACGATGTGGCGGCGGATAATGCCGAACGTGCTCACCCCGCCGGCGCGCGCCGCTTCGATATATTCCTTCTGTTTGATCGATAGCGTCTGGCCGCGCACGATACGGGCCATGGTCAGCCATTCCACTGCTCCGATGGCGATGAACAACAAGAAGAAATTCCCGCCCGAAACGACCAGCAGCACGATCACGAAGAAGATGAAGGGCAGGGAATAAAGCACATCGACGAAGCGCATCATCAGCGCGTCCACACGCCCGCCGACAAAGCCCGCCACCGCGCCATACAACACGCCGATAGCCAAGCTCACCAGCGTCGCCACCAAACCCACCGCCAGCGACACGCGCGCGCCATACAGCACGCGCACGAACAAATCCTGGCCCACCGCATCGGTGCCGAACCAATGTGTGCCGTTCGCGTAGCAAATGGCATCGCCCGGCCACCAGCCGGGCGCGCAGCCGATCTGGCTATAGTCCTGTGCGTTATAGGGATATTGCGAGAGCAGAGGGGCGAAGATTGCCATCAGCGTGATCAGCGCCAGCAATGCGATGCTCACCAAGGCGGCTTTGTTGCGAAACAGGCGGCGCTGCGCGTCCTGCCATAGGCTGCGGCCTTTGACGCTTTGGGCGCGCTCGATGGCTTGGGCCTTCGGCGAATAGGCGGGTGCGTGCTGCATGTCCGGCATCAGTCGAGCCTCACGCGCGGATCGAGCACGCGATAGAGAATGTCGGCGAGCAGGTTCAGAATAAGGATAAGCGTGGCGTAAAAAATCACCACGCCCAGCACCAGCGTGTAATCGCGGTTCAGCGCGCCTTGCACGAAGTAGCGGCCGATGCCGGGCAGGGAGAAGATCTGTTCCACCACCAGCGAGCCGGTGACGACACCGGCGATAGCGGGGCCGAGATACGACACCAGCGGCAGCAGTGCGGCGCGCAGCGCATGACGCGTCACCACCTGATACGCCGAAAGGCCTTTGGCGCGCGCGGTGCGCACATAATTGGAACTCAACACCTCCACCATACTGCCGCGGACGAGGCGCGCGATCACCGCCACTTGCGGCAGCGCCAGCACGATCACGGGCAGAATCATGTTGCGCGATGCGCCGCCATTCCAGCCGCCCACGGGCAATGAGAGATCGAGCCCGAACAGATGCGGCTCGTTGATGCCGAAGGCGAGCTGCAACAACGGCGCGGTGACGAAGGAGGCTATGCAGATGCCCACCATCGCCGCGGC
>CAIYRG010000215.1 GCA_903928515.1 uncultured Alphaproteobacteria bacterium
CGCGGGCCGCAAGGCCAATGCGCGGAAGGCGGGAAACATCAATGTCTTCACCCCCTTAGAAAACGTAGCCGGAGTTCCCGCTCGAGGGCAGGGCACGGCTAAGCGTTATCGTGGTGTAATGTGTCCGACATAGGATTTTGGCGGAAAACCGGGATGTTCCGCGCATGCATAGAGGCCAATAGTAAACGTGGAGGCCAGAACCGTTAACGCCTGGTTGGCGTCAAGCCCACAGCGCCCCGCCACCTCGCCGCACAACTCTCGATTGTGCATTTGCCATGGTGGGAAATAAGAAAATTATTTTTACCATCGCTGCGAAGGTTATCGCGAAGAGGCGCGAAACGCGGCGGGCAGTTCCGGCCGCTCGCGTCCGAGATTTCAAATTTCACGAAGCGCCTAGCCGATGTGCCTGAGTAAGACCGTGATGCGGTGGAAAATTCCTTCACGGGGCCTACGCGATTGTTGCGCCGGCACGCAGGATACATATCTCTTAACACCGGTTATGCCGCGCAAACCTCTATAACAATCGCCTGTTCATGTGCGGTTCACGCGCTTTGCATTACGTGCAGTCCCATGGAAATGCCGCCGGCGGCCATGCGAAATTGGCGTATCGTTTTCGGGCGTATCGTTGCCAGTGCATCATTGCTAACGCATCATTCAAGGGACGCGATTCATGAAAAGCACCGCGTTTGCTCTGTCCGCGTGTTTTCTTTTCGCCTTCGCTTGGCCTGCCTCCGCGCACCATTCTTTCGCGATGTTCGATCGCGGCAAGCAGCAAACCATTAGCGGCACGGTGAAAGAGGTCGATATCATCAATCCGCATGGCTGGCTGCAGGTGATGGTGCCGGATGCACAAGGCACGCCGACGCTCTGGTCGCTGGAAATGGGCGGCGCGGGGCAGATGGAGCGCCAGGGCTGGGATCAGCAAACGCTCAAAGCAGGCGATAAGGTTTCCGTGACGCTGCATCCGTTGCGCGATGGTTCGAACGGCGGGCAGTTGATGTCGGTCGTGTTGCCCGATGGAAAGACGCTGGGCACGGGCTTTCTTGGCTTCGGGCGCTGAACGGAGGACATGATGCGTTGGAAATTTGCCGCAGTCGTGGTGTTGGCGTCGATGCCGTTCGCGGCTGCTGCGCAAAGCTGGCAGCAATACAATTACACCGACGCCGGCTTCTCGGCGCAATTTCCCAATCCGCCCAATGTCAGCGATGAAAAATACAAAACCGCGAGCGGCATCGAAGTTCCCGCCAAGATTTTCGCATCGCGCAACGAGAATATCGTCTACAGCGTCACGGTGGCGGATTTCACCAACACCGCGCTCGACAATGACAAAGCCATCGACGACGCGGTGAAAATTTTCAGCGCCGGGGGCGAGATCAAAGCGGATGTGAATGAGCGCGTGAACCGGCAGCACGGCCGCGAACTCACGGTGATAGGCAAGGATGCCAGCCATTCTTCCATCGCCATCTTCTTCTTCGATCACAAACTCTATGCGCTGGAAGGCAGGGCGCTGCCGCCCAACGCGGAAGCCGGTTCGGCGAACACGTTGCGCTTCCAGCAATCGCTGCAATTCGCGATGAACGGCGGCAGCTTCGGCGGTGCGCCGGGTGAGAACGCCAATGATGGCCCTCCGGGTGGCGGTCCTGGCGGCCCCGGAGGAGGGGCGGGCGGCGGGCGTTTCGGCCGCGATGGTTTGCGCGCGCCGCCGCCGCAAGCGTTCGCGGCCTGCAAAGGCAAGAGCGCGGGCGACACCGTGCAGCAAACAACGCCGGCGGGCGATCAACGCCCCGCGCTCTGCACGCAATCGCCGCAAGGCCTGTTCGCGCGCCTGAATCGCCGTCCGCCACCACCCGAAGCGTTCGATGCCTGCCAGGGCAAGAAACTCGGCGATGCGGTGCAGTTCGACACGCCGCGCGGGCTCCAGGATTCCACCTGCATCCAAACGCCCGAAGGCCTGGCGGCACGTCCGAACAATCGGGCGGGGCGCGATCCGGCCTTCAATGGACCAAACGGCTGATTTCTAGCGTTTCACCGGGTCTTCGCTGTCCGGGTTCTGGAATGCGAACGCCTCGATGAAGGCGGGGCGTTTACTGATGCGCGCCCACCAATCGGCGACGCGCGGCCGTGTCGATTGCCCGATCATTTCGGGCCGGGCCAAAACTTCCAAGCGGTTGATCATCGGCGCCATGGCGATATCGGCGAGCGAATAGGCGGCGCCCGCAAGCCAAGGACCTTGTTTGAGCTTGATCTCCATCATGTCGAGCAGGAAATCGAGTTGCGCATAGGCATCCTCGGTTTCTTCCATCGACACGCCTTGCTCGACGCGCTTGCGCAAGCGGCGGCCGACCATCGGGTTGGAGCAGGCATCGGCCAACGTGAGCAATTCTTCGCGCGTGTAATTGCGCTTGGCCAATCGCGCGGCGTGGCGCGGATGCGAGCACACATTGATGTTCCAGTGCGCGGCCTCTTCGGAATTGTAGATCCACAGACGCATTTGCGCGCGGTCGTGGAAATCGGCGGGGCGTAGCGCGAGCTGTGGGAACGCGTCTTCCAGATATTCGAGGATGACGTTGGACTCGTTCAGGATCTTGCCGTCGTGATCCAGCGTCGGCACCACCGCTTTCGGATTCAGTTTGGTGTACCAGTCCCGATAATTGTCGAAGGAGAACAGATCGACGTGGTGGCTGGTGAAGGCGAGGTTTTTCTCCGCCAAGCACAGCCGGACCTTCTGAGAGCAGACCGAGCTCCAATAGTGATACAGCTTCAGCATGGCCGCTCCCGCATCGCGTGCGCATTTTTCGCATTGCGGATTTCGCCACCGCATTGCCCCCAGGCTAAAGAAGTCTAGGATAAGTAACCAATTCTCCTTTGCGTTACCTGCATAATGGTGTGGTTATGTCTTCGAATGCCGATACTTGGGAGCGTCGCGTCGGGCGCCGTCTCACCCTGCGCGATCTCCACGTGTTTCTCGCCGTTGTGCAGCAGGGCAGCATGGCGAAAGCGGCAGCGCAGCTTTCGGTGTCGCAACCTGCGATCTCCAAAGGGATTGCCGATCTCGAACGCTTGATCGGCGTGCGTCTGTTGGAGCGCGGGCCCCGCGGCATCGAACTCACCGCCTTTGGCGAGGCGTTGATGCGCCGGGCGCGCGCCGCCTTCGATGAATTGCGCCAGGGCGTGAACGAGATCGAATTTCTTTCCGATCCGACCACCGGCGAAATTCGCATCGGCTGCCCGGAATCGATTGCCGCGGGCGTGTTGCCCGCGGTCATCGAAAAATTCACAGCCGAGTATCCGCGCATGACCCTGGACGTTGTGCAGGCGCAAACCGTGACTTTGGAATTTCGGGAGCTGCACGAACGCAATGTCGATCTGATGATCGGCCGTATTCCGGAACCGTTCGTCGAGGAGGGTTTGCAGGCGGAAATCCTGTTCGAGGAGCCGCTGTATATCGTGGCGGGCGCGCAGAGCGCTCTCGCAAAGCGGCGCAAAGTCACGCTGGCCGAACTGGCCGACCAACGCTGGATTTTGACGCCCTCGAACGAAGTGCTGAGTTCGCCCATCGCGGCCGCCTTCAACGCCCAAGGCTTGCAGATGCCGCGGGCCAGTATCGTGTCGTTCTCGTTCCACCTCCGCCGCAACCTGCTGCCGCGCACCGATTTTCTCTCCGTCATGCCGGCCTCCATGCTGCGATTGTTCAATGGCCGGCAGACCGTCCTCAAGGCGCTTCCCGTGGATGTGGAGTTGAAGCCGGTGCCTGTGGGCATCATCACGCTGCGCAATCGGCAGCTCTCGCCGGAGGTCCATCTGTTCATCGAAACCCTGCGCAAGACCGCCAAAGCCATCACCGGCACGCCGGAATTCCGCACACGGGCCTGATAGGCGCTGGTATTCCAGCACGGCCCCGCGCGTTTTCGCGTAAGCTCCCCCGCACAGCAAAGAGCGCCGCGACAGGGCGACGCCACTGGGGGGAGATACATGGTTCTCAATCGGAAGATTTTCGCGGCGGGTCTCGCCGTGTTGGCGAGCGCGGGTATCGTGGGGTGCGCCACCGTCAACAGCGCCACGGGCGGCGCGTTCGCCGGGCGCGGTGACAGTGTGGCGGCGGCTCTGCAAGAATCCGGGCGGCCACCGGATGACCGTGCGCTCGATGGCGCGCGCAATCCGCTCGAGACCATTGCCTTTTCAAAAGTGAAATCGGGCGACAGGGTCGCGCTGATCGAGCCCAAGGGCGATCTCTATTACGCGCGGATCTTCTCGAAGATCGTGGGGCCCACGGGGCACGTTTACATCGTCGTGCCGGCGTCGGGTTACCCCGCGCAATATCGCGCCCAGGAAGCTGCCGCACTGAAAGCCGGCAAGCCGGTGCCGCCGAATGCCATCGATGCCGCCAACGAGATCATCAATGTGACGGATTATAAGAACGTCACCGTAATCGGCGAGATGCTGTTTCTGCTGAACGGCGAGTTCGGGCTGCCCGAACAGGTGGATGTTGTGTGGTCGAATGGCAGCTACAACGATTGGCACGGCAAGACCGCGGGGCAAGGCGGCAAGCCGCTTCCGCTAGCGGGCATCGACAAAGCCATTCTCAATGCGATGACGCCGGGCGGCATGCTGTATGTCGCCGACAAATCGGGCGGGCAGGGTTTCGATGAAGCCATGCACAGCGGTAACGCCGAAGCGGTGAAAACGGAATTGCAGGGCGCCGGCTTCACCTATGACGCCGCAAGCTCGGCACTCTCCGGCCAGTACATCCTGCGCTTCAAGAAGCCGTCGTCGTTGACGGGCGACAAGCGGCCCCGAGGCTCCGACCCGCTGGCGCCCTATTACGGCAACACCGTGCATGGCGGCATCGGCATGGCGGTGCAGCGTTGGGATATGTACCACCCCGATCACACCTATCAGGAATACGGCAACACCGGCTCACGCGCGCAACAGGCGATTTGGTATTGGGATGCGGAGGGCAACAATTGCCACATCCACGAATATCCCGCGTTCGAGCGCTCCTTCACCGATTGCCACGAGGTCGCTCCCGGCAAGAAAGCGGGCGATGAGTGGACCGAAGGCGAGGGCAACGCTGCGCGCCATTACAAGCTGGATGCGGGTTACACCTTCCCGCCGGAGGGTGGCGGCTCGCTTCCCGGTGCGCCTCCGGTTCCA
>CAIYRG010000216.1 GCA_903928515.1 uncultured Alphaproteobacteria bacterium
ACGAAGCGGCGAAGGCGTTCATTGGCTTCGCCAGCGTGGCAAGATCGGTGTCGCCGTGCTGCACGCCGAGCAACGCTGTGGAAAGGCTTGTCATGATGCCGCGCAAGGACGGGTCGGCCGCCATCGCGCCGAACAGCGGCTGTGCGGCTATCAATTGCGCCGTGGTGGATTTCACCTCCGCCGTGGACAAGAACAACAACCCGTTGCGCGCGAAGAACGGTCCGCCATCGGGACGGCGCACATTGGTGAAATGCGTGCTGTCTTTCTGCAAAACGTCCGTGAGCAGCGCGGCGGCGCGCTCCGCGCGCTCGGCCGTAACGCCATCGATCACCACGACCGTGAGATTGTTCTGCTGGGGGAAGGCCGCATCGAAGACAGCTTCGTCATGCCGCCACGGCAAATTCTGCGAGATGAGATTTTCGCTGTTGCTGTCGAGTGCGAAATGGCTGGCCGCATACCAGCCCGACACGAGTGCCAGCAGCAGCACGCCGCAAACGACGCCCAGCGCATGCGCGCTGCAGGCGCGGACGACGGATTCGACAGCCCGAGTGAGGCGGATGCTTTTCAAAGCCATAAAGCTCTTCCTTATCGGAAACCGCGTTCCAGCAATTTCTGCCGCGTGATGGCGCAGGCAATCGCCGTGGCATCCGGCACGGGCGCGAAGGGCCGCGTGTTGCTGACTGCCTGGTCCAACCGATGGATGGCGCCCGCCTCCACGAGACTGACGAGAAAATTCGCGTGCCGCCCGCGCAACGGCGGAATGAACACATCCACCGGCACGTTCGCGGCCAATGCTTCGGACACCATTGAGATGCTGTCGCCGGTCACGACGAGACGATCCGCCCAGGCCAGCGCGCCCAGATAGGGATTGTCGCCGTCGCGCCGCCAGACCCAGATCGACGAATCCGAAGCGGCTTTCGCAGAGAAATAATCGAGCACGTCATCCGAGGTCCGGCGCGAGGGCACGATCAACACGCTGCCCTGTCCGACGGAGTGGCGCAGTGCGTGCAATTGCGCATCCAGCGTTTGCGCTTCCGCCACCCCGAACGGCGTGCGTTGCGTGGCGCCGCCGAGCAGAACCGTGATGATCGGTTTCGCCAGCCCGCCGAAGCGCGCGCCCCATTCTTCCTTCGCCGCATCCAAACGGGCGCGGGAAACTTCGTGCACCGCTGTGAGCTGCTTGGTGACGTTCGGGCCCGACACCTTGTCGTGCACCATGGCGAAAACGAGATCGAAGCGCGCCGGGTTCACCAGTGGATCTTGGATATGCGCCAGCATCGCGGTGCAACCGCGTTTTTTGAGCGCCACGGCCACCGCGCCGGCCTTGCGCCCGCAGGTGACGATCAAATCCGGCCATGGCGGATCGAGGCGATCGCCGTCCATGCCGACCAGAAGAAAGCGGGAATTGGCGGGTAGGCTCGACCAGGGTGCTCGCAGGCGCACCACGCGGTCTTCCACATGCGCGGCCACCCCGCAGGCGAGCCCGCGCACCTGAGAGCGCATGCCGGCCTCTCCGGTCGTCAAAGCCCAGGCGGTGATATTCAAGGGTTCGCAAATCGTCACGCGGGTTCTTTAGAAGAAACCCGCGCTTGGCGCAAAATCCCCCTATTGGCTGACGTACCGCGCCCGTTCTTCCTGCCAGCGCACCGCTTCGCGCAAAAGCTCGGCGGCATTGGCCAGGCGCAGCTTCACCTTGATGCGGGCGCAATAGGCCTGCACGCTTTTGATGCTGAGGCCCAGCATGTTGGAAACTTCGCGCGTCTCGATCCCCTGCCCCAGCATCTGGAACACTTCGAGTTCACGATCGCTCAATTGCTCGACCAGCGAACCGCCGGTCGGCGGGCGGCCGTCGGCAAAGCGCGAGGCGAAAGCCTCGGTCATCTCGTCGCTGAGATAGATGTCGCCGCGCAGCACCTTGCGGATGCCCGTGACCACGCATTTGGCCGTCTCGCGCTTCATGATGTAAGCGCGCGCACCGGCGCGCAGCACGCGCTCGGCGTAGAGTTTCTCGTCGTGCATGGACAGCACCACGATCTGCGTCTGCGGCGCGGCATCACGCACATGCTTGATAAGTTCGATTCCCGAACCGCTTTTCAGGGACAGATCGACAATGGCGATGTCGGGCTTGGCGTCGGCAATACCGGTGCGCGCGGCCGCAATGTCGTCGGCCTCGCCGCACACTTCCAGATCGGATTGCTGGTCGATGAGCGCTGCCAGCCATTCGCGCACCAGCGGATGATCGTCCACGATGTAAACACGCGATCTTTCGGTGTTCATGGCATTGCTCCCGCAACTTTAAGGGACAGAGGGACCGTACAGGTGACGACGCTGCCGGAACTGCGCCCCCGTTGCACGTTAAATACAGCACCAATCACGTTTGCCCGGTACGCCATGATGCCCAGCCCAAGGCCTTTGCGCCGCAAAGGTTCCTCCGGCAGGCCCACGCCATCGTCATGGATGGCAAGTGCGGTGCCGTCTTCCTGGACGTTCAAGGACACGAGCACGGTGGCCGCCCTGCCGTGTTTAATGGCATTGGACACCGCCTCCTGCGCGATCCGGTACAGATGGGTGGCAACCCCGTTGTCGCGCACCAGAACCGGGCTTTCGCATTCAAAGCGGCAATTGACGTTGAACAGCGACGACGTGGTTTCGGAGAATTGCTGCAGCGCCTGCATCAGGCCGTCTGGCGAAGGTTCCACCGGCTGAAGACCGGCCGCCAATTGCCGCGACATCGAGATGCCTTCTTCCACCAATCGCGCCACCTTATCGGCGGATTGCGACTCGGGCGCGTTGCGCGAGGCGAGCTTCTCGCCCAGCACTTGCGCGGCCAGCGCGGTGCCCGTGAGATGCTGGCAAAGACTGTCATGCAGGTCTTGGCCTATGCTGCGCCGTTCGCGCTCGCTAATGGCGAGCAATTCCTTTTCCAGCAACATGCGATCGGCAACCGCTTTGGCGATGACGCTGGTGCGTTCAATCACGCGGTGTTCGAGATCGCGTTGCAAGACTAAGAGATTGCGCAAAACGACAGCGAAGATGAGATAGAACGACAAGCGGATGGTGCTGTTCCAGAACGGCACCAACGGGCTGACGAAGATATGCGCGGCAAAATTTCCCCACATCCACAGCACGACACTGAGAATCGAAAAAACAACACCGGCGCGGAAGCTGACGAACCAAACCGCCATGCCGATGGGAATGACATACAAGGTCGAGAACGACACCATCGGCGAGGTGTTGTAGTCGAGCACGCCGATAGAGACTGTGAGAACCGTGGCTGCGGCCACGATAACAACGGCGGGCTGCCGCCCGAGCCAATGCAGGATGTGATTCATCAACGCCCTTGGCGAAAACTTCCTCGCGAAGGTCACTATCGCGGCACCGCGTCTCCAGCGAACCCCGCACACTTCATCGGGTAGGCTGGCAATTCCTTGGCCACCGCGACGGGCCGTCTGCGGTCCCTCTTACACAACCGGTTGCGGTCTTTCGCGCAGGTAGAATTTTCGAGGTCAAAACCATGGGATCGCAGCAGGTCGTGGATTAACCCGTTGGTGCCCGCGGTATCGGCTTCGTCGCTCATCTCGATCCAAATACTCCGCACCGTGGGCAGAAGGCGCATTAAACCTTTGAGAACCGCCAGTTCGTGGCCGTCCACGTCGATTTTCAGATGGTCGGGCGGACGCACCTGCAGCAGATTCGCCACAGTCTCGCCGCGCATCCCGATGGCGCTTTGCAGGGCCACAGGCTCAAAGCTGCCCAAGAACGTGCGGGGGGCCGCAAACCCGTGCATCGCCGCACCGGGATCGGGATTGGACAGATACATCGGCGCGATCCGGTCACGATCCGAGAGCGCGACGCATAGCGGCACCACGCGCTCGGCCAATCCATTGATGGCGATGTTTTTCGCCAAAATATGGAACGTGCCCGCTACGGGTTCGAACGCCGTCACCGTTACGCCTGGGCGTAACGCGGCATAGAGCGCGTAGATGCCGACATTGGCGCCGACATCCCAAAGATGATCGCCGGGGGCGACGTTGGCTGCGATCCAGTTCAGCGTGTCGGGCTCGGTGCGGAAGAACGACAGACTGCGTTTCGCAGCACTGGCGCTGGCGCACCAGAATTGGATCGTGCCGAAGCTTGTGGCGACGGGGTGCGTGCGCGGCAGCAGCGTCGCAGCATGCGCCAATGCGCGGATTTTAATTTTCGACCCGAACAGAGATCCGGCGAGATTGACGCAAAACGCTGCCACAACGCCCAGAAAATGAGAAAGCGAGCGCCGTCGTTTGTGTGTGTTCATGCCATCGCATCATTCGCAAGAAGCCCCCACGGCCGAGTGCGACGCTAACAGCGTCCGTGAAAGCGGTATGCCGGGCTGCGGCTTACAATTTCGTGCAAACGCCATACCGGGCCGGACACAAGCGAACGATTGTGCGTCACCTGGATGACTCCCAACCCGATTATCTAAGGCTTCGGCCTACAGACGCAGCACCGCGACTCTTGCTAATGCGTTTTGTATTGCGACGCACGTGTTGGGATTTCATTCGCTTTTTTCGTGCGAAGTTTTGGCGCCCGCATTTACAGGCGAATAATCTGCAACATCATGAAACCCTGCGACGGACATAAGAAGAACGGATCGGCTTGCAACAAGCCTGTCTATCGCTGCCGCCACTGCGGCGTGCTGGGATGCGAAAAAGAGCCGTTGGAGCGCTGCACGGGCCAAGCTTTCGAGCTTGGCAAATGCCTGGAGTGCGGCCACGTCAACACGCGCGAACTCGCGACGTGGGCGTGAGGCCCACACGAATCGCGTCAAATTTTCGGCAATGCTGAATTCTGGGATTTAGTTCTGCGCCGGTGAAGCTGCCGGCTGTGACGTGGACACCGGCGTATCCGTGCTGCCCGTGTTCTTGTTCAGTTGCACCTTGGGGCGCTTGGGGGCCTTCACCTTCGCCTTGCTCTCGGCGGGCGATACGGTGACGCCACAAGCGATCAATTCGTCGCCCTTCACCTGGCCATCGCCGTACTTGTCGAACTGGTCGAACTCCGCCTTGATGGTCATGGCGAATTCCTCAAAAGTCACCACGCCGTCATTGTTCGAATCGATGATCGGCGAGTAGCGCGTGCCATAGGTCTTGCGGCGGCGCGAATTCTCGGCGCGCACCTGTTCGGCGGTCAGCTTGCCGGTGTGATCGGTGTCGAGCCGCTCGAAATCGTGCCTCAGCCCGTCTTTCAGTTCCTGGCGCGTCACGACGCCATCGTGGTCCGTGTCATAGCTGGCCAGCACCACGGCCTCCGGGCACAGCGTGTGAACAACGCCGCCACTTTTGTCCGCGGCCCAAGCGCTGCTCGCGCCTAATGCCATCGCACACCCCACCGCCGCCACAAACCAACGCATACGCATCACGCCTCCAAATCACCCCGAATGGGGTGCCGGAGCGCTTTATAGCGAACGCGCGGAAACGGCCAGCCTTGAAGTGTGCGAAAGCACACCTATGGCAAGGCCGTAATGGAGCAGAAAGCCGCTCAGAAGATCGAATAGATAAACGGGGCCAGGGCCTCGACGCTGGCGGCCAGGGTCAGCACCACGCCCGTGACGCAGAGGAAGATGGCCAGCGGCAGTAGCCAGCGCTTGGCCGGCCCCCCGCGCCACATGCCACCCGCCAGCTCGCCAATGGAGCCGGCAGCACTTGCCGCCACGATAAATCCCCGCTGCACGCGGCCCCGTCTTTTTAGCATGGACGCCGTCCCCCTCGACCGCCGCTATTCAATCACCGCTTCACCCTTCATGCCCATCATCGTGTGCATGAAGTGCGAGCACGTTACGGCATAGGTGCCGGCCTTCGCGGGCACCACATCGATATCCACCGCCTGCATAGGATCGACCTCGACCTTGCCGTCCTCGATCTTCGCCTTGTCGGCCGTCGACACGGTGAGTGCGGCAAAGAATTCCTTGGCGTCGAAATTGTGCCCGCCGCTCGCGGTGTTGGTGAAATGCAGCCGGTAGGGCTGGCCCGATTTCAGATGCAGGGATTTCGGCTCGAAGGCATAGTTCGACATAGAGATCGTGACGGTCTGCGCCTTCGACCAATCGGGCTGCGCGCTTTGCGCGAAGACAGCCGAATACGAGGTGGCAAAACCAAGCGCGATGCCAACTGCCGCGAGCGGATAAAAAATCCGTTTCATCTTAAACTCCTTCACTGTGTTTGATGCCGTGGGACCGGAAATCGTATTTCTGGGACATTCGCGCCTGCTCGGCGGCGTGGAAGAGCATCGTCTCCGCGACGAGGCCTGGGCCGAACGACATGGCGCAACCGCGCGCGCCGGGTTTGGCGGTGCGCAGAATCTCTTGCAGCACGAACATCACCGTCGCCGACGACATGTTGCCATAGCGGCGCAGAACATCGCGCGACACGGCCAGCGCTGCGGGCGGCAGATTCAAGCCACGCTCGACCGCATCCAGAACCGAGCGGCCGCCCGGAAGCACCGCCCAATGATCGATTGCTCCGAATGGCGTTCCGCGCAGGATTTCATCGGCGCGTTCGCGCAAGACCGATTGGATCGCGCCGGGCACCCGGCCGGACAGCACCATGTCGAAGCCGGTGTCGCCGATATTCCATTGGATCAACTCCGACGTGCCGGGCGCATGGAGCGCGTGAAAGCTGTCCATCGCCAAACCGGTTGGTGCGGCCGAAACAAGCGTGGCCGCACAGCCATCCGCGAAAATCATGAACGACAGGATTTGGTCGAGGTTGAATGTCTCTTGCAGATGCAGCGTGCACAGCTCGACATTGACGACCAGCACTTTTGCATTCTTCTCCGAGCGCACGATGTGACGCGCCAGCTTCAAGCCGTTCATCGCCGCATAGCAGCCCATGAAGCCGACAATCGTGCGCTCAACCGAACCCTTCAGGCCGCAGCGCGCCATGATCTCGAAATCGAGTCCCGGAGCGGAAAAACCGGTGCAACAGGTCACGATCAGATGGCTGATGCGTCCGCGGTCTTCGCCGAGGTCCAGGCGCTCGACAGCCGCTTGCGCGAGCAAAGGGGCATATTCTTCGAATACACGCATGCGCTCGGCTGTGCCGGGAAAATGCGATGGCGCGTAGAATTCCGTGCCGACATAGGAATAACGATGGCCGATCTCGGCGCGGGCCGCCAAGCGGCGGAACAACGCCAGATCGTGCGGCTGGTCTTTCAACAGATATTCGGCGAAGGGAAGGAACGCCCCGTGGACATCATGGGGCGGCACTGCAGTGGCGATTCGATTGATATAGGCTTCCATTAACCTGAAACTTCCGCGCCGTTGATCCGAAAAAAGCCTCAAAAGGGCTCTGCCACCGTTCCATGACGTTCCCCCGTTCGGGCTTATTCCCCTTTCTCTTCAAATCATTGGAGGGAATAGAGCGGCCTTCCGTTTCGTCTTTTTGCTGTCGGAACGGTTAGGATGGTGTCGTGTCTGTCGGGATTGCCCAATCTGCGCGTCCCCACCGCCAGACCGGCTTTAAAGCCAGACGGGACACGCGGCGCGGCGGCCGGATATGGATTGCGAGTGAGCGAATTGCGGGAAGCGACGCGGCAGTGAACGACCTGACCCGAGATTCTTTTGCGCGATCGTTGATCGCGCAGCTTCCCGGTTTGCGCCGTTACGCCGTCGGGCTGATCGGCAACGCGAGCACCGCCGACGATCTTGTGCAGGATTGCATCGAGCGCGCTCTGCGCCGGGCCAAAACTTTAGAAGACCCCAAACGCATCTCCGGCTGGCTGCGCTCGATCCTGCACAATCTTTACATGGACGAATTGCGCAA
>CAIYRG010000217.1 GCA_903928515.1 uncultured Alphaproteobacteria bacterium
AATTCGAAATCAGGTCCGGAATGGCGACTTTCATTGGCGCTCCCAAGCGTTCGCGAATTCGACGCCGCGTCCGTCGATAACCGTCCGCGCCTGTCTGGACAAGGCCGCCGCCCGTCCCTATAAGACGCCACCCTGCGCGGTCAGCCGCGCGGCGCGCCCGGGTAGCTCAGTTGGTAGAGCATGCGACTGAAAATCGCAGTGTCGGTGGTTCGATTCCGCCCCCGGGCACCATTAAGTATCATAAAATCAATAGCTTATGCGACTTAAATAAGTCGATGAAAATGGGCTATTCGGCCGTGGGTACCATGCTGGGTCACAAGATCGGCGTGCTTGAATCTCACAGGATGTAATGGAAAGTCACGGGTTGAGCGTGGACACTGCGAAGTTCGCTCGCGTGGTCTTGATAAAGAGCGGTTTGACGCGCTTTGACAGACGCAAGCGCTGGGGGCGAAGAATCGCAATCAATCCTCGCTTTCGCGCCGAATGAGCGTAATCCTACCAATGTCCGCGGGTTTTCCGTTGATCCCGAAAGCTTGACCTCCATGACTGCGATTGCTGACCCGTCGCCGGCGAACGTTCTTGTGGTGGAAGACGAAATGGTGCTGCGCATGCGCGCCGTCGATATCGTCGAAGACGCCGGCTTCAACGCCGTCGAAGCCGTCAATGCGGATGACGCGCTCGCCATTCTCGACGCGCGATCGGATATTTCGCTGCTGTTTTCCGACATTCAGATGCCCGGCACACTTGATGGCCTAATGCTGGCGCGCGCCGTTCACGAACGTTGGCCCTCGATCAAAATCATTCTTGTCTCCGGCCAGGTCAAAGTATCCGACGACGCGAAACCGCTTAATAGCCGTTTTTTTGGAAAGCCGCTGGACGTTAAACAAATGGTGGTCGAAATCCAGGCGATGATAGGAGACGGCGCGCTCAAAGTCGTGCCCACTGAAGCGATCGAAACGGGTGTCGCGGCAAATGGTCATAAAAGGCCAGGACGCAGGCAAACCAGCTCCACCAATCCAGAAGTTCTCACGGCTGAAAACGACAGCCTCCGTTTATTGCTTGAACAAGCCGAAATCGACGCTGATGCGCTTCTGGCGCAGGCGGGTATTGACGCCGAGGAGCGCGAAGCCGCCGACAAGCTGCAAAAGCTCATTCTCGCCGAGCTCCATCACCGCATTAAAAACACCCTCGCCACTGTCAGCGCGATCGCGTCTCAAAGCCTACGAACCGCGACGAGCATTGAACATGGGAAGCAAGCGATTGAAGGCCGCTTAATCGCGCTGGGGCGCGCGCATGATCTACTGATGCAGGTCAGTTGGGCCAACTCCAGTCTTCGCAACACAATTCAGGGAGCGACCGGGCCGTACGATAGCGAAGACAATGGCAGGTTTTCGATCGAGGGGCCGGATATCGGCATCACCTCGGGAGCGGTCGTCGCGCTGGCCATGACGTTCAACGAACTGTGCACCAACACAACGAAATTTGGCGCGCTATCGGTGCCCGGTGGCCGGGTGGATATCACATGGGCGATTGAGGAATTCACGCAGCGCCTTCGCTTGAACTGGATCGAACGTGGCGGCCCTATCGTCGCTCCCCCTTCGCGGCGCAGCTTTGGCACGCGAATGATTGGATCGTTAGGACAACAACTGCATGGAACAGTCGATTTAATTTATCATCCGGCGGGTTTTGAATACGTGCTGGATGTTCCCGTGAGTTCGCTCACCGTCAAGACCTGACCCAGTCTCCCGCCGCGAGGCGGGCGCGAACAATCCGCCGGAGATATTGCGCGGAACCACCGCCCCTAACCGCGTTTTCCGGACCCGTGAGCCGAGGACCGCCGTTTTTAGTCCGCCAATCGGGTTGATTTCCAGACGGAATTGACCGGGGATTTTCATGGCGGAATGACCACTCCCGCACATCGACTTCAGCGCGAATTGCGCCTCCCGCTCACGGAGGCGGGTCAGCGCGTATCGAAAATAGTTCCCGATTTCGGCCAAATTCCAGACGGGAAATTGACACCGCTGAATTTTGTTGCGTTCCCATGCGCCGCCGCGCCGACCCCGCTTGGCGCTAAGCGCCCGAATCGGATAGCGTCGTTGGCATCATGCCCGATGGATCGGCTACCGCGCATTTCTTCCGCCCTAAGCTCTACACCGTTCTTTCGGACGGCTACGGCATGGACTCGCTACGTCGGGATTCCATTGCCGCCTTGACCGTCGCCATCGTG
>CAIYRG010000218.1 GCA_903928515.1 uncultured Alphaproteobacteria bacterium
TGTTGTAACTCCCAATGCACGACAGGGCCGCAGCGATCGTGAGAAGCAGAAACCAGCCGAGCAATGGCCGGTCGACAACGATGCGATGCCTGTCCACCAAAATGAAAAAGGCGGTGGCGAAAATCGCCAATGCCCCGATGCGAACCGCTCCGCCGGTTCCAGGAACAGACAGAATTTCACCACCGACGAACAGGAGTGCCAGAAAGGAGAAAAAGAAGAGCGGGGAGTAATAGCCCTCGCCGAGCAGCCGGCGGATCACCACCCAACCAAAAGGCTCGGCTTTTGTCGTGCCGTTGGTGGTCATTTCATCCTATCCGAGTCCGTATTTCCCCGGCGTGTTGCGGGAATTTCTATCGTACTGAAGCTTCCGATAAGGAGCAATTGGCGGCCTTTTGCCCCCTATAGCTCAAACCGCCGCGGGCCGGAAATCAGGGGCGCAAACATGTGCCGGCGGCAAGGAACTGCGCTGCCGCATCGGTTTCCTTGGATGCCAAATGCAGTCCGTCCGTGGTCTGCCAGTTGTGGCCGTCGTCGACGGTAACCCAGCAATAACGCGAATGGGGGAATGCCTCCGCCAATTGGGTGCGCATTTGGACCGCGCGTGGCAGGGACACGAGATGCCGATCGACCGGCATTTCATAAAAGCCGACCGTAACACCGTGCTGCTGCAACCGCGCCACGAGAGAGCGGATCGTGCCCAATGTTACGGCGAAATGGGCAGAGAGGGGGTTTGCGTAAGATCGCTTCTGGACTTCGAGAAGTGTTGGAAACTCGCTCGTCGGTTCGTCGGCGGGCGGAGCGCCTCGTGTCCTCAACGACATCCAGCGCACCACATTGATCGGATCGTTCGCCGCTCGCAGAAACCGGAAAAGGTGCCGCGCTTCACGCCGAACGGGATTCTCGATCGTGCTCAGCGCATCGTCATCGGCGTCTTTGTCGAGAACATTCGTTTCGATCAGTACGCGCTTGGGGTAGGGCGCATCTTCCGATACCAATTGAAGCCCCGTGAGTGCCGATCCCCCCGATAGACTCAAATTGTACCAATCCGCCGGCAATTGGTTGGCCGGTAGTCTGGCGCTCACAGAACTGCCGACGAGCACCGTGCCCATAGCCTGCGGCCGATCCGCATAGCGTTCCAGTGTGATGGTGTTGGTTGCGGGCTGGTCGCGCCCTTCCGAAATTTGCGGCGAAAGAATGCGGAGCGTGACTTCATACAGGCCCAATACCAGGACCGACACGATGAGCGCTGTTCGGATTGTTGGGGACATGCGTCAGAACTGAAAATAGATGAATGTCTGGGGCGGGCCAGACCCCAGCACAATGGCCACCAGCATCAGGCCGAGAAATACGCCGCGCCAGGCTTGAAGGATTTGGGCGCCGCCGCGTTGTCGCACGACATATAGCGCATGATAGATCGCAACCGGTGTGGCGTAGAGCAGCGTTGCGCCTATCAGGCCGAAACGTGGCGCATCGTGCGTGTTGGCGAGCACAGATTTGAAAAACGCGATCACATCGGAAAATTCCGGCAGTTTGAAGAGAACCCAGCCGATCGTGACCACCGTGAAAACCGCCAGGCCGCGAAGAATCGCCACAAGGAAATTCCGGCTTCGGTAAAATGCGTTGTCGCCCAGAGCGCGTTCCACACACAATGCAGCACCGTGCCAAAGGCCCCAGATCGCATAGCTCCATGCTGCACCGTGCCAGAGGCCGCCAAGCCCCATCACAATCATGAGGTTGGCATAGGTGCGAAGACGGCCGCGGCGGTTTCCGCCAAGCGGAAAATACAGATATTCGCGCAACCAAGACGAAAGCGAAATGTGCCAGCGCGTCCAGAATTCGGAGAAGGTTTGCGAGATATAGGGAAAGAGAAAATTGGTGGGAAGCGTGTAGCCGAACAATTTTGCGAGACCGATGGCAATCAGCGAGTAGCCGGCGAAGTCCGCGAAAATTTGCGCTGAATATCCCAGGAGCAGCACAAGCAGAGTGCTTGTCGAGAGGGACAAGAAATAAGGATAAGTCATCCAGAACGTTTGCTGGCTGAGATTGTCCGCGAGCACTTGCTTGAGAAAATAGCCAACGACGAGCGAGGTGAGCGCCGAATCCCAATCGATATTGCGAAAATGCTTGGCGGAAATTTGCGGATAGAATTGGTGTGCTTTGGTGATCGGGCCGGCGATCAATTGCGGGAAGAACGAGATGTAGAGCAGCGTATTCCAACCGTGCTCAAAAAATGTCTTTGCGCGGTGGATGTCTTTCCGTGCCTGGGCCGTTCGGTATGTGTCGATCAGCAGGCTGATGCCGTGGAAGGTGTAAAAGGAAATCCCGATGGGCAGCGGCAGCAGAAGCAGAA
>CAIYRG010000219.1 GCA_903928515.1 uncultured Alphaproteobacteria bacterium
CGGGTGTTCGTGCGAGCCGTCGCCGCCATTGATGATCGGCACGCTGGCGTAATCCGCCGCCAGCTTTGCCGCGCCGTCGCGCGGATGGCGCAGCACCAGCACGTCGGCGTAGTTCGATGCGACGCGCACGGTGTCGGCCAGGCTTTCGCCCTTGGCGGCGGAGCTGGTGGCCGGATCGGCGCTACCGATGGATTTGCCGCCCAGCCGCAACATGGCGCTTTCGAACGAAAGCCGCGTGCGCGTCGAGGGCTCGTAGAACAGGCTTGCCAGGATACACCCGTCCGCGAGGTCGGTGCTCTTGGCGATGCGATGGTCGATCGCCCGGTCGCCCAGTTCCGCGAGATAGCGTTCGGCGGCGGCGAAAATGGTTTCGATTTCCTCGACCGTCAGATCGTTGATCGAGGTCAAATGCCGGAGGCGGACAGCCTTATTGCTCATAGACCGAGGCTTATAGGCGCAAGGGGCTAGCGCAACAAGAAACCCGCTTTGATAGGGGTTTAGCCTGGGGATAAACTGAGGGTATGACGAAGTTCGGGGCCAAACTGTTACTTGCCGTGGTTGCGGTTTGCGGTTTCGCATCCGGGGCGTCGTGCGAAGAACTGCGCAAATTCGCGCTTACGCCCGTCACCTTGGCGGATGCCGATGGCCATGCCGTCAGCACCGCCGATTTCCACGGCAAATTCCTGCTGGTCTATTTCGGCTACACGCATTGCGCCGATCTGTGCCCGACGGGCCTGTCCATCCTGTCGGAGGCGCTGTCTGAAATCGGCCCTGCGGCGAGTAACATCCAGCCCATCTTCATCACCGTTGATCCGATGCGCGACACGGGCGAAATCCTGCGCTCGTTTCCGGCCGCCTTCGACAAGCGGATGATCGGCCTGGGCGGCACGGAAGCGCAGATCGCGGCCGCCGCCAAAGCCTTTGGGGTGGATTACAAAAAGGTGGCGACGGGCGAGGGCGGTGACTACGACATCGCCCACAGCGTCGAATACATCCTGGTAGATCGCGACGGCACATCGGCCACGGCCATTGCTGCGGCAGCACCGTACGAGATCGATCAGGTGATCATCGCGCGCCTGACCAAAGATGGCGTCGATCTGTCCAAGGTGCCGAACGCAGGCGCCTATCGCTAGGCGGTATTCAGATTGGGCTCAAAAACAGTCGCTCTCGTGTAAGCGAGAGACTTTGGCCCCGATCTCGGAGTTCCAGCAAATATTTTCGAGCGCCTTTTCTCTGGCGATTTCTTGATCGGTCATCTCGGTCTGTAACGATGCCCGAGCTTGGCTCAATGGTTCGGTATCGATGATATGGCCCGTTTCCAAGGTCAGCCACATTAGGGCCAAGGGGTAATCTTTTCGCACCCCGTCGCCCTTCGCATAAGCGAATCCCAGATCTTCCTGGGCTTCGTACATATCTCCCGATGCGGCGCGCTTAAGCCATAACATCGCCTGAGCGGGATCTCGCTTTATACCTCGGCCCTCTTTGTAGGCTGTTGAAAGCTTGTATGCGCTCATGTCGTAGTCGTTTTCCGCCGATAGCCGATACCAGCGCTTAGCTTCCGTGTCGTTTTTAGCGACGCCTTTGCCGAGCGCGTACATTTCGCCGATGAAGTAGGCACTTCCACCATGCTTCGGGTGCTGCGCTGCCAAGTGCTTTAAAATGATCAGCTCCGCTTCGTATTCTCCATAGCCGTCGAGCGCCCCCGCCATCCCGATCAATTGCAATTCATCGTAGTCGAAATCGTCTTCTGCCAAGGCGGGGCAGGTGATCGTCACAATCATGGCAGCAGCCATTAATCGGGCGGCTAAGGCTTTCATTTCGGGAAATTAGCTACTACACGCGCTGACCCCGTGAGCGACAGAATATGCAGGCCGTTGTTGGCGCGGTCGGTGATGTAGATATAGCCACGATCATCCACTTCCACATTGTTCGTTTGGATCGCGATCTTGCAGCGGTCCTGGCCGCCCACCTTGATGCAGCGCGTGTCCGAACGCGGGGTGACGGCCGGAATATAGGAACCGATCTCCTTGGGATGGAAAGGATCGCGCACGTCCAAAGCGCGCACCCCGGCGTTGAACTCGGTCACGAACACGACGCGCTTGTAATAGATCGGCGTCATGTTTTCGTTGGTAGAGTGCAACCCGAAGCGTCCGCCGCGGCTGCAGTAATTTCCCTCCGCTTCCGGCACGCCGAAAGACGACACCGGCACGGGATGTTCTTCAACCGTCACGTCTACGAAGAACGCCAGTTGGCGGGGTGTCTGACATTCGTTGCCGGAGGCCTCACCTGTGAACACCACGAAATTGTGCTGCTTGCCGGCCTTGTCGTGGGTGAAATCCGGCACATCCATGCCCAGCATCGGAAACGCCGTGTGCCCGCCATAGATCGACGGCATATCCAGCCGTCCAACCTGCGGCGCTGTGAGATTGGCCTCGGTCGGCTCTTTCGCCCCGTGCAGAAGCTTGTCGCGGTCCACGATCTGCATCACGCCATCCGCGCCCACGCCGTAGGCAAAATATACGCGGTTAGCTTCGGGCAGGGAGATCATGCCGTGCACGATGCGCGGGGCGTTTCCTGTCGCGCCGGGCTGTTGGCCCGGCAGGCCGAAATCGCGGATGAAAACGGGGTGCGCCGGATCGGAGAGATCGTAAATGCGGGTGATCTGCCGCACGCGCCACCCTTCAGAACTGGCGACGAGATAGGCGATTCCGGTTTCGCACTCCCACCAATTTTTATGTGTGGAAGTGAGCCCGCTGAGAACTTTTGTCACCAGAACGGGGTGCGCGGGATCGGCGGTGTTCCACACCTCGATGCCTTCCGAGCCGAAATTGCGCAGCATGTACACGGCTTTGGGATCGCCCTTCGGCAGCGTTTTGCCGTCGCACACGCGCACCATTGGCGCGCCGCCGCTGTCGGTCAGGCCTTCCTGGCCCGGAATGTGCGCGAGATATTTCGGACTCTTCGGATCGGTCACATCGATCAATGATGTGCCGTTGAATTCTTTCTGTCCGGTGATCGGATCGAGCGGCTTCGGGTTGTTCGCCGTGCCGCCGAGATGGCCGACATACAAAATCCAATGCCCATTCTGTTCGTGCACCAAAGGCTGGTAGGCGCTGCGCCCTTGGAGATCGTTGTAACCCACCAGCGCCATGTTCTTGGCTTGCGGTGTTTTATAACTCGTGGGTTCGGGAACCGGCGATGGCGCTGCGTTGTTTTGCGCGAAGCTTGAAGGCGCGCTCAACAGAAACAGGAGCGCGGCTCCGCCGATGACACGGATCATGCAATCCTCCCCGAATGGCCGCGTCTTCGCGCGACCTTATTTAGAGAGGTACCTTAGCCGGTCGAGGACACCCTGCAAGATGTAGCCAGCCGCCATCTTGTCCACCACCTCGTCGCGCCGCCGGCGTGAAGCGTCGGCATCCAGCAGTGTGCGGGTCACGGCTGCGGTCGAGAGCCGTTCGTCCCACAGCACGATGGGGGTTTCGGAAATCTTCGCAAAGTTGCGCGCGAAGGCGCGGGCCGATTGCGCCGAAGGGCCATTGCTGCCGTCCATATTCAGGGGCAACCCGGCGATCAGCGCCCCGATGCCATGCTCGGCCACCAGGGCGATCAGGATCGCCGCATCGGTGGTAAACTTGCCCCGCTTCAGGGTCTTCATGGGCGTGGCGATGCTGCGCGAAGAATCGGACAGGGCCAGGCCAATGGTCTTCTCGCCCAGGTCGAGGCCCAACAGCCTCTGTCCCGGCTGCAAAAACGCCCCAATCTCGGACAATTCCACGATCGCCATGGGCCATCCTTACCGCAAGACGCCTTGAGTTGCTAAGGCGGGGAGGCATTGCTAGTCAGGGTCCAAGACACCCCCGAGACCCCATCCCTATGGCCGTAGATAAAGACACGGTGCGCCGCATCGCCAGGCTTTCGCGCCTCAGCCTCCCGGAAGGCGACGTCGAGCCCATGATGCACGAGCTGAACGCCATCTTCTCCTGGATGGAGCAATTGGCCGAAGTGAACGTCGAGGGCGTCACACCGATGACCAGCGTGGTCGAAAGCCGTCTGCCTATGCGCGCGGACGTCGTTACCGATGGCGGCTATGCCGAGGATTTGATGAAGAACGCCCCATTCGCCGAAGACAATTTCTTCGTCGTTCCCAAGGTCGTGGAGTAAGCGCGTGTCCACAACACCCTCCAACCCGACCGATTTCACCCTGGCAGAAGCGCGCGACGCCGTTCGCGCCAAAACAATTTCCGCCAGCGAACTCACCAAGGCGCATGTCGCCGCCGTCGAAGCAGCCAAGACGTTGAACGCTTACATCACCGAGACGCCGGAGAAGGCGCTCGCGATGGCTAAGGAATCCGATGCGCGTATCGCCAACGGCACCGCGCGTCCGCTGGAAGGTCTGCCGATCGCCATCAAAGATCTGTTCTGCACCAAAGGCGTGCGCACCACGGCCGCCAGCCGCATCTTGGACAACTTTGTTCCCACGTATGAATCCACCGTCTCGCAGAATTTGTGGAACGCGGGGGCGGTCTTGCTGGGCAAGACCAATCTCGATGAGTTCGCCATGGGCTCGTCGAACGAGACATCCTATTACGGCAACGTCATCAATCCGTGGCGCGCGAAGAACAAGAACGAGAATCTTGTGCCCGGCGGCTCGTCAGGTGGTTCGGCATCTGCTGTTGCCGCGCATCTGGGACTAGCCGCCACTGGCACCGACACCGGCGGTTCCATTCGCCAGCCTGCTGCCGTCACCGGCACGGTCGGCATCAAGCCGACCTACGGCCGTTGCTCGCGCTGGGGCATTGTCGCGTTCGCATCGTCGTTGGATCAGGCCGGGCCCATGACGCGCACGGTGCGCGATTCCGCGCTGATGCTCTCGGCCATGGCCGGGTACGATCCTAAGGATTCCACTTCGGTCAATATCCCGGTGCCGGATTACGCGGCCACGCTTACGAACGGCGTGAAGGGGCTCAAGGTCGGTATCCCGAAGGAATACCGTATCGATGGCGCGCCCGCGGAAATCGATGCGCTGTGGAACAAAGGCGCGGAGTGGTTGAAGGCTCAAGGTGCCGAGATCGTCGAGGTTTCGCTGCCGCACACAAAATATGCGCTGGGTGCGTACTACATCGTGGCGCCGGCCGAAGCGTCGTCCAATCTCGCGCGTTACGATGGCGTGCGCTTTGGCCATCGCACCGAAGACCCGCACGATCTGACCGATCTCTATGAGAAGAGCCGTGCGGAAGGTTTCGGGCGCGAAGTGAAGCGCCGCATCATGATCGGCACCTATGTGCTGAGTCACGGCTACTACGATGCCTACTATTTGCAGGCGCAGAAAATCCGCCGCCTGATCGCGCAGGATTTTGTCGACGCCTTCAAGCAATGCGATGTGATCATGGGGCCGACCAGCCCCACCA
>CAIYRG010000220.1 GCA_903928515.1 uncultured Alphaproteobacteria bacterium
CGATGCAGATTTTGATTTCGTCAAACCCATCGAGAACGTCGAGCTTGGTCAGCGCGATGCCATCAACGCCGCCGGTGACGGCCGTCTGGCGCACCAAAACGGAATCGAACCAGCCGCAGCGGCGCTTGCGACCGGTCACCGTGCCGAATTCCGCGCCGGTCTGGCCGATGCGTTCGCCGATGGCGTCTTTCAGTTCGGTGGGGAAGGGGCCTTCGCCGACGCGCGTGGTGTAGGCCTTCACGATGCCCAGCACATAGCCGATGTCGCGTGGGCCGCAGCCCGATCCGGCAGCCGCTTGTCCGGCGACAGTGTTTGATGAGGTGACGTACGGATACGTGCCATGATCGATGTCGAGCAGCACGGCCTGCGCGCCTTCGAACAGCACGCGCTTGTTTTGCTTCTTGGCGTCATTCAGGCGGCGCCAGGCGGAGCCGATGAAAGGCAGGATTTTCGGCGCGACATCTTTCAGCGCGGCCAACAATTCTGCGCCGTCGATTTCTTCCAGGCGATTGCCACGGCGCAGCGCGTTGTGATGATCGAGCAGCCGTTCGATCTTGGCGGGCAGGCCGGAGAAATCCTTGAGGTCCACGGCGCGTAAGGCGCGTCGGCCGACCTTGTCTTCGTAAGCCGGGCCGATGCCACGGCGCGTGGTGCCGATGGCGCTCGTGCTCTGCGCTTCGCGCGCGGCATCAAGTTCCCGATGCAATGGCAAAATAAGCGCGGCGTTCTCCGCGATCACCAGATTGTCGGGTGTTACCGAAACGCCCTGCGCCTTGATGCGCGCGACTTCGTCGAGGAACGCCCATGGGTCGACCACGACGCCGTTGCCGATGATGGCGAGCTTGCCGGGACGCACCACGCCCGACGGCAGCAGCGAGAGCTTGTAGGTGACGCCGTCGATGACGAGCGTGTGCCCGGCATTGTGGCCGCCCTGGAAGCGCACCACCACATCGGCGCGCGCCGACAGCCAATCGACAATCTTACCTTTACCTTCGTCGCCCCATTGGGCGCCGATCACCGCAACATTCGCCATGAAGAGAACAATCCGTAAGCGTGAAACCTGAACCGCTCGAAAAGCGGCGGCGGACTATAGCGAGTCGCACCGCCCCCGTCAGGCGGCAAAACTCAGGGTTTTGGGGGTATTCCGCAGGCTTTTTGGGCCTTGTCCAGGGCTGCGTCGATCCGCTCCGGTGCCTGGGCCGCCGGCGGGCCGCCATTGCGATAATGCGTCTGCATAAAGGCCAGGATCTCGTCGTTGAAATCGATGGTGTTGGTGGTGCCGTCGGCCAGCAGCGCATTCACCTGGGCGCGGTACGCGTAGTCGTCGGGGATCAGCGAGGCCTTCAGCTTGGGCGTCACGCAGCCGCAATCGGAGATCTGGCGCGCGGCGTTGCCTTTGGGGTCCAGCACCGAGGCGGCCTTGGCGCAGATGGCGGCATCGCTATCGGCGGCCTGCGCGCGCGAGGCACAGAGAATGATCCCGAGCCCGGCAATCGCTATTGCGGTTTTCATCATCCCCACCTGTCATCGTTTTGCGCCCGAAAAAGCAAGGGCCGCGCATCGCTGTTTAGCACGATGCGCGGCCCTTGAAGGCTGACAAATAGGAAGCGTCTTAGAAGGCCTGTTTTTAGAAAGCGAGGCGCTTGGCCTGATGCACGTTCGGCAATTTCTTGATCTCTTCCAGCAGTGCATCGGGGACCGGTGTATCGACCGCGACGAGGCCGATGGCTTCGCCGCCTTCCGATTGGCGGCCGAAGGCGAAGGTGGCGATGTTGATCCCGGCATTGCCGAGCAGACTGCCCAAGCGGCCGATAAAGCCCGGCTTGTCGGTGTTCGTCACATAGAGCATCAGCGGCTTGAATTCCGCGTCCATGTTGATGCCCTTGATCTGGATGAAGCGCGGACGGCCATCCGAGAACACGGTGCCTGCAACCGCGCGCGTCGTTCCCTGCGCCACGATGCCGACGCGGATATAGCCTTCAAACGCGCCCTGTTGACCACGGCGTGTTTCGCTCACCTTGATCCCACGATCTTTCGCCACGACCGGCGCGTTGATCATGTTCACTTCGGAAAGCTGCGGCTTCAGCAGGCCTGCGAGGATCGCCTGGGTCAGCGCACGCGTGTTCATCTGCGCGGTGCTGCCCTCGAATGTGATCTCGACCGCTTCGATGCTGGTTTCGGTGAGTTGGCCTGCGAATGCGCCCAGCTTTTCGGCCAGCGAAATCCACGGCCCGACCTTCTGCGCTTCTTCCGCCGAGATCGACGGCATGTTCAGCGCGTTGGTGATCGCGCCGGTGAGCACGTAATCGGCAATCTGTTCAGCCACTTGCAGCGCCACGTTTTCCTGGGCTTCCGATGTGGAGGCGCCGAGATGCGGCGTGGCGACGACCTTCTCGTTGTTGAACAGGATGTTTGTTGTCGCTGGCTCTTCTTCGAACACGTCGAAGGCGGCACCGGCGAGCTGGCCGGAATCGAGAGCCGCTTTCACGGCCTTCTCATCCACCAAACCGCCACGGGCGCAATTGATGAGGCGCGCGCCCTTCTTCATTTTGGCGATGTTCTCGGCCGAAATGATGTTGCGCGTTTCGGGCGTGAGCGGCGTATGCAGCGTGATGAAATCGGCGCGCGCCAGAAGATCGTTCAGTTCCACCTTCTCGACGCCGAGATCGGCGGCGCGTTCGGCCGATAGATAAGGGTCGAACGCGATGACGCGCATTTTCAAACCGCGCGCGCGGTCTGCAACGATGGAGCCGATATTGCCGCAACCGACGAGGCCCAGCACCTTTGCGGTGATTTCCACGCCCATGAAGCGGTTCTTTTCCCACTTGCCGGCTTGCGTGGAGGCGTTCGCCGCCGGGATGTCGCGGGCCAGCGCCATCATCAGCGAGATGGCGTGTTCGGCGGTGGTGATGGAATTGCCGAACGGCGTGTTCATCACGATGATGCCGGCGGCGGTGGCGGCCGGAATGTCGACATTGTCGACACCGATACCGGCGCGGCCGATGACTTTCAGCTTCTTCGCGGCCTTCAGAACGTCGGCGGTGACTTTGGTGGCCGAGCGGATGGCGAGGCCTTCATAGTCACCGATGATCTCGATGAGCTGATCTTTGGTGAGGCCGGTCTTCACATCGACATCGACGCCGCGATCTTTGAAGATCTGAACGGCGGCAGGCGACAATTTGTCGGAAATCAGAACTTTCGGCATGGGAATTCCCTTTCGGAAAAACCCCCACCCCAACCCTCCCCACAGGGGGGAGGGGGATGAGGGCGTTTGTCTTCACCTCCCCCTGGTGGGGAGGTCGTCCGACAAAGCCTTGGCGAAGTCGGACGGGTGGGGATGTTTAAGCGGCTTTCACCTGTGCCCAGGCCCAATCGAGCCATGGCGTGAGATCTTCGATCTCGGCTTTTTCGATGGTCGCGCCGCACCAGATGCGCAGGCCCGGAGGCGCTGCACGATAACCGGCAACGTCCAGCGCCACGCCTTCTTTTTCGAGGATCGAGGCAATCTTCTTGGCCGCGTCCGCTTGGGCGGCCGCATCGAGGGCGGTGAACCACGGATCGATGATCTTCAAGCACACGCTGGTGCTGGAGCGCACATCGGAATCTTCCGCGAGGAAGGCGGCCCAGGAGCTTCTGCGTACCCACGAATCCAATGCCGCGAGATTCGATTCCGAACGTTCGATGAGGCCTTTCAGGCCGCCGACCTCTTCCGCCCATTTCAACGCATCGAGATAATCTTCGACACAAAGAAGTGAGGGGGTGTTGATCGTGTCGCCCTCAAAAATACCTTCGATCAGCTTTCCGCCTTTGGTCATGCGGAAGATCTTCGGCAACGGCCAATGCGGCGAATAGGATTCCAAGCGCGCCACGGCGGCGGGCGAGAGAATCAGCATGCCGTGCGCGGCCTCGCCGCCCAGCACTTTCTGCCAGGAGAACGTGACCACATCGAGCTTCTTCCACGGCAGGTCCATCGCGAACACGGCAGAGGTCGCATCGCAGATCGTGAGACCTTCACGATCGTCTGAAATCCAATCGCCGTTGGGCACGCGCACGCCCGAGGTCGTGCCGTTCCACAAGAACACGATGTCGTGTTTCGGATTGGCCTGCTTCAGATCGGGAAGCGCGCCGTAAGGCGCCAAAATCTTGCGGCTGTCCTTGATCTTCAATTCTTTGAGGACGTCGCCAACCCAGTCTTCGCCGAAGCTTTCCCAGGCGATGGCATCCACGGGCAGCGGCCCAAGCAGGGACCACAGCGCCATTTCCACGGCACCCGTGTCCGAGGCCGGCACGATGCCGATGCGATAATCGGCGGGAACGCCCAAAATGGTGCGCGTCTTGTCGATGGCTTCTTTGAGTTTGGCTTTGCCGGCTTTGGAGCGGTGGGAACGTCCGAGAACCGCGCCCTTCAGGGCTTCAACACTCCAACCCGGCCGTTTGGCGCAGGGTCCGGAGGAAAAAAAAGGCCGGGCGGGACGCACGGCGGGTTTCATGGCTGTCATCGTCGGTCATTCCTTCCAGAATGATGGCGCTCCGTTGGGGGAGCGTGGCCCGGCGCCGATATAGGCGGGTGGCCTTTGGCCGTCAAATGAAGAATTTCGCTTCGCGGCCGGAACCCTGGATGAGGTTAAATCCCTAGTTCCCTGGTCATGTATAGGCTGAGCTCCGCATTTCGGGCCGCTATAATGTTCCGTACAGAGAATATTTTGGGAATGTTTTGGCGCGTATCCGCCCCCGTCGTTTGTCGGTGTAGGCTCATCGGCAAATAAGGGGGGGGACGATGAAAAACCTGACAGTCTATGTGAGCGCTGTGGTTGCCGTGTGCGCGTCGCTTCTTTGGCATCCGGCGAGCGCCCAATACGCACCCGACTGCAAGCCGCGCGACGGCATGATCTTCATCTGCGGCCTGGAAAACGCCGAAGACCTCATCCCGCTGGGCGACACAGGGTGGATCGTCGCCTCGTCGTTTCACGGCGGGCGCTCTGGCGGTGACACGCCGGCCTTAGGCCCGCTCTCCGTCATCAACCAGAAGACCCACGCGGTGACGCGGCTGTACCCGCGCGATGATGCGAAAGTCGATCAGGATAAGAAGCGGTTTCCCGATTGCGACGCGCCGCCCGCGACGATCTCCAGCCACGGCCTCGATGTGCATCCAACGAACGGTGGCTACCGGCTTTTGGTTGTTAATCATGGCAGCCGCGAATCCGTTGAAATCTTCTTCATCGATATGACGACGGGCGCGCCGCATGCCACATGGCGCGGCTGCATACTCGTTCCCAAGGACGTGCAGGGCAACGGCGTCACGTCGCTGCCCGATGGCCGCTTCGTGGTGTCGGGCCACAACGTCGCCACGTGGTCGCCGAAAGACGATAGCTGGACGCATTACACAGCCGGAATCATCAAGCGGACCAACGGCATCATCGCCTCGCCGGACGGCAAGTGGCTCTATATCGACGGTTCCGACGATTACACGGTGAATTTGGTCGCCACCGACGGGCGCATGGAAGACCGCAAAGTGCTCATCACCAGCGATCTTGCCCACATGGACAATATCCGCTTAGGGACAGATGGCCATTATTACGTGGCCGGAACCTACGTGAAGGCGGAAGACGAGCAGGCCTGCTTCCGTATGAAGCTTTGCAACGCGCCCACGGTCATTGCCGAGATCGATCCGGTCACGAACGCGGCGCGCATCGTGATGAAACTCCCGCCGTCTGTTGGTGTGTTTGGTGCTGGCACCACAGCGTTGCGCTTGGGCGATGAGTTCTGGATCGGCGCTTCAAAAGGCGACAGGATAGCGATTGTGCCGGTTCCTAAGTGACGCGGAATTAAATCTCGATCTCGCCGACCATATAAGGCGCGCAGGATGCTTCCAGCATCACGCGTGCACCTTCATCCGTGCACAGAATATCGCCGCCGCGCGCCGAAATTTGGCGAGCGCGCAGAGTCTTCTTGTTCAGACGTTGCGACCAGAACGGCACCAGCGCGCAATGCGCCGAGCCCGTCACGGGGTCTTCCGGCACGCCCTTGTCGGGCGCAAAGAAGCGCGAGATGAAATCGTAAGGCGCGGCCGTTGGCCCGCCGGCCGTGCAGATCAGGCCCCAGATACCGACCGCGCGCAGCACCGGCGCGAGATTGCCCAGCTGAATAGCTTTGATGGTGTCGGCATCGTCCCACACCGCAATCATATGCACCTTGCCGATATGGACTTCGCGCGGGGGCGGCACGCCGAGTGCCGCGCCGATATTCGCTTCAAAGCCGTCGGGCGCTGCGAAGGCGCTCAAGCTCGCTGCGGGCAGCGACATGCGCAAAGTCTCGCCAGCGCCGCGTTCCACCGTGAGAATCCCGCTGCGGGTTTCGAACTGCACGCGGGAAAGCTGAGGCGCCAGGTGATGAAAGATCACCCAGGAAGATGCGAGCGTGGCGTGCCCGCAAAGATCGACCTCCGCCGTCGGCGTGAACCAGCGAAGCTGATAAAGCCCTTCGCCCGATTTCACGAAGAACGCGGTTTCCGAAAGATTGTTCTCAAGCGCGATGTTCTGCATCACCGCGTCGGGCAGCCATGAATCGAGCGGCATCACCGCGGCCGGATTGCCGCCAAAGACTTTCGTGGTGAAGGCATCGATTTGGAAGAGCTTGAGCATCATGGGGCGGATCTCTCGAAGGCCTTCAAACACTAGCAGAATTGCCGGTCTTGGCGATGCGCCGGTCTTGTAAGCTTCCCTTGTAACCGGCCCAAGGAATCACCATATCGTGGAATGGAAGGATTCCCCACAATTGACACAGTCATACCGTTTTGGGCGGCGCATCACGCTTCCGTCCACCGTGCAGATTCGCCATGAGCTTGGCGCTCCGTTGAAAAACGACTTCGCCCGCGAACGCTGCGCCGAGGCCGATGGCTTGCCGCTGACGGCAAGCTGGGACGAGGTTATCGCGCATCGTCAGGAACGGGCGATTATTCCCTTCCCTGAGACGCCTCATGAGTGATGGCGATGCCGGATTCCGGTTGAGCCGCATTCGCGCGCAGGGCGCCGCGGCGGCGCGAAAATACGTGATGGACGATATCGACGTGATGGACGCCGCGGCATTGGCGGCGATCAATCCCTATCCGGAAACACCCGAACGCGACGGCTGGATTGAAGGCTTTCTCAAAACCATGGGCTCCAAACGCGCCAAATGGTGAAGGTATAAAAAGGCCCGGCTGTCTTTCGACACCGGGCCTTTTCATTGGATCATTTCGACAATTTACGGGGCAGCGGCTGCCGTCGTGGCGGCGGCCGTATGATGTTTGGTGTTCGCCGCCTTCATCTTCTCTTGCAGCTTCTCGAAGGCGCGCACTTCGATCTGGCGCACGCGCTCGCGAGAGATGCCGTATTTCGCCGAAAGCTCTTCCAGCGTCAGCGGCTCATCGCGCAACTGGCGCGATTGCAGAATGTCGCGCTCGCGTTCGTTGAGTTCGCTCAAAGCGGCCGACAGCATGGTGCGGCGATCGTCCAGCTCTTCGCTTTCCGCCATCACCGTTTCTTGCGTCGGTGAATCGTCGGCCAGCCAATCCTGCCACTCGGTCTCGGATTCGGCGTTCTTCACCAACGCGTTGAGCGAAGAGTCGCCCGACAGGCGGCGGTTCATGTTCACCACCTCCTCTTCGGAGACGCCCAAACGCGTGGCGATGTCCTTCACATGTTCCGGACGCAGATCGCCTTCTTCCAGCGCTTCGATCTGCCCCTTCACGCGGCGCAGATTGAAGAACAGCTTCTTCTGCGCGGCCGTGGTGCCCATTTTCACAAGGCTCCACGAACGCAGGACGTATTCCTGGATCGAGGCGCGAATCCACCACATGGCGTAGGTCGCCAAGCGAAAGCCGCGTTCCGGCTCGAAACGCTTCACGGCCTGCATCAGGCCGATATTGCCTTCGGCGATGACTTCGGAAATCGGCAGACCGTAGCCGCGATAGCCCATCGCGATCTTCGCCACGAGGCGAAGATGGCTGGTGACGAGCTGATGTGCGGCACCGGTGTCTTCATGCTCGCGCCAACGTTTGGCGAGCATGTATTCCTCCTGCGGATCGAGCAGGGGGAATTTCCGGATATCCGCGAGATAACGCGAAAGTCCACCTTCTCCGGCTAACGCGGGAAGTGCGCGGCTGGCCATTACAAACCCCTTCGAGGGTGCGGAAGTACGTTAGACGACGCATTGGAACTCCGCGACCGCGAAGTCCTTGAAGCGCTAACGCATGCTTGCGGATTCATTTCCCCTCGTGAGCACGAGATGGGGACGGCTCCGGCTAATTACAAGATGCCGGGGTGGTAGCCTAATAAACACATTTCAAACTGTGTTTAACTTCCTAAGTGCTTCCACAAGCTCGGAAAAATCCTCAGGCCAGGCGCACTCGAAGCGCAAAGTCTTGTGCAAGGACGGGTGTTGGAACCCAAGAACTCGGGCGTGCAGGGCTTGGCGGGGGAACTCGCCGGCGGCCGTATAGGCGGCTGCTTCCTCGGGGCTGCGGGCGCGCGGGGTCTGCCGGGCCCGGCCATAAGTGGCGTCGCCAATCAGCGGATGGCCGAGATGGCCCATATGTACGCGGATCTGGTGGGTGCGGCCGGTTTCCAAGCGGCAGGCGACCAGCGAGCCCAAAATACGGGCGCCGTCGCCGAATTTCTCCAACACGCGATAGTGCGTGCGGGCAGGTTTGCCGGTCTCACGCAGCACCGTCATGCGTTTGCGGTCGAACGGATTGCGCCCCAGATTGCCCTCGATGGTGCCTTCGCCTGCGCGGGGCGCGCCCCAGACCACGGCGTTGTATTCGCGCTCGATGGTGTGGGCGGCGAATTGTTTGGCGAGGCTGCGCATGGCGCGTTCGTTCTTGGCCGCCACCAGCAACCCGCTGGTGTCTTTGTCGATGCGGTGCACGATACCGGGGCGGGTTTCGCCGCCAATGCCTGCGAGCGACGCGCCGCAATGCGCCAGCAGGGCGTTCACCAGCGTGCCGTCGGGATTGCCGGCGGCCGGATGCACCACCAGCCCTGCCGGCTTGTCGATCACGATCAGATCGTCGTCTTCGTAAACGACTGTGAGCGGAATGTCCTGCGGCTGCGGTTCGGCGGGCAGTGGTGCGGGCACATCTACCGTGTAGGTGTCGCCGGGTTTGACCCTGTGATTGCCGTCTTTTATCGTCTGCCCGCCGCGCGCGATGCGGCCTTCCGCAATCAGCGCCTGCAGGCGCGAGCGCGACAGTTCGGGCAAACGCGCAGCAAGAAAGCGATCGAGACGCAGGCCGGAATCGGCATCATCGACGGTAACGCGCGTATTTTCTCCGTGGACGGAGGATTCGGCGCCAGAATTTTCAACAGAGTCCAAAGGTTCAGGAGAGTTCATGGCCGAGAATTCGGGATCGCCTATCGCACAAGCGCCAAATTCCCGCGGCATGCAAGTGCTCGTCATCATCCTGGGCGCGATGATCATGCTGATGGTGGGCGCGCTGCTGGCGGGCCTGATTTTCAAGGTGAACGCGAAGCCGGTAGAGGCCGCTACGGGCACCGCCGCGAAGCCGCCGTTCTTCAACGATCTGCATGTCGATCAGCGCTCCGAGATCGTGGACGCGCATCTCGATGGCGACAAGCTGCTGATCCGGCTGAAGGGCGCGTACGGCCAGCAATTGGTGATTATGGATGCGCGCGACGGGCATGAGATCGGCCGCGTTGGCGTGGCGCTGCAATACAACGATTCCCCGTAGGGATCGGTGGCGCGATGACATTGCGCCTGCACCTGCCGGCGGCGCTGACCAACACCATCCTCACGCATGCCGGGTGGGCCTATCCCAAAGAATGTTGCGGGCTCATTGAGGGGCTGCGCGACGAGAGCGGTGTGCGCGCGCTGCTGCTGCATGAAGTGCGCAATGTGGCAGCCGATCCGCGCACGCATTTCGAGATCGATCCGGCCGCGCATTTCCGTCTGGCGCGGTCGTTGCGCGGAACCGGGCGCGAGATCGTGGGCTGCTATCACTCGCACCCCGATGCGCTGGCCGAGCCCTCAGCCACCGACCGCGCGGGCGCGGCAGAGGAGGGCTTCTTCTGGCTTATCGCGGGCGGCAATCCGCAAAGCTGGTTCACGCTGAAGGCGTATGTCTTCACGGACGGCGATTTCCGGAGTGTGGTGATCGAAGATCGTTGAAACCCGACCTCGCCACCGTCATGGCCGCCCTTGAGGCGGCCCCCCATCTGGCGTGCAATCTTGCGTGCCGATAGCCCTTATTGCGCCCGCTGACGCGGACGCGATGGGTGGCCGGCTCCGCTTCACGGTCCGGCCATGACGAATTGAGGGATGTGGCGTCGCGGAAAACGCGGAAAAGAAGCTCAGCTTGATCCGATCTTTTATCGGGCGCTATAAGCTGGGCCTTCCACCGCTGCTCCCATCGTCTAGCGGTTAGGACGCGGCCCTCTCAAGGCTGAAACCGGGGTTCGATTCCCCGTGGGAGCACCAATGAAATCAATTTCTTAGAAGAGTAATTGGAAAACGGCCGGTGGAATAGCTACCGCATAGCTACCACCAGGCAGCGGTTCCCTCCGTCCCCCAAGCTGACGAATTGGCTGACTGTGATGCGGTGCCTGCGACACTAACCCGCCCAACCACGACCGCAGCAATCGGCAACGGTCGACGGCGTAGCGCCAGGGATGAATGATACAAAAATATTGGAGCGGCTGGCGTCGGGTGGCACGCAACCACGACGGCCCCGGAAACTACTTACGGCATTGGTCTTAGAAGACCCCATGACGCGCCTGCGCGGAATACTGGTGAAACTCCGGTAGTTGCGGGCTAGGCGCACTGACTCACGACGCTCGCGGGCGGTCGCCTAACAGCCGATTGATGCTGGGTTCTAAAGCACCCCATGACGCGCCCGCGCGTACGTGTAGAGAAATTCGGGGCGTTCACTCGCCCGTATATGTCGCCAACGCCGCAGACACCCGGCGCCACCGTGCCCGCTGAACCTCTCCGATCCGCGCCCGGCCAGCTTTGGTCTTCGGCCCCGTCGACATACCACCGTGGTTCCTGCAGCGACCATTGGCCAACGCCTTGGCGCGGCA
>CAIYRG010000221.1 GCA_903928515.1 uncultured Alphaproteobacteria bacterium
CGCCGGCGGCGCGATCATTCCATAAACGCCATAGACGTGCACCGATTCTTCCCTGCCCTTGACCATGTGTTCGCCGAGGTCTTTGACTTCCAGATCTTCGCGATGACGTATGCCTTCATAAGTCGGCGCGTTGATTAGCACGGGATTGTCGGCGACTTCCTTGGTCATGGCTTCGAGACGCGCTGCTACGTTCACCGCATCGCCGATTACAGTGTAGAGAAAGCGTTCCAGCGAACCGATCTGGCCGGCAACGACCTTGCCGGTGCTAATACCAATTCCGGTATGCAGCGGCGCATCGCCGAGTTCGGCGCGACGACGATTGACCTTCTCCAATCGCTTCTTCATTTCAAGCGCGGCACCGACTGCGCTCCACTCGATCTCCGCGCATGCACCCGGCGCACCGAACACCACGACGATGGCATCGCCGATGAAATTATTGATATATCCGCCCCACTGTAAAACAGCCTCTGCCATCTCGGTCAGATATTCGTTGAGCATGGCAACGACATCCTGCGGGCTCATCTTTTCGGAGATCGTCGAGAAATCACGGATGTCCGAGAACAGCACGGCAACGCGGCGATTTTCTCCGCCCAGTGTGAGTTGTCCCGACAGCAATTTCTCACGCACTTCGGGCGACACCACACGACCGAAAATATCACGCTCACGCTCGCGCTCTTTTACGCCGGCGATCATCGAGTTGAAAGTATCGGCGAGATGACCGAGTTCGTCCCGGCTGCGCGTAGTGATTGCGGCGCCGTCGTACTCGCCCCTGCTTACCGCTTGCGCGGCCGCGGTCAGCCGGCGAATTGGCCGCAGAAAAATTTGCGCCAGCAGCAGTGATATCCCGATGAAGACTATACCCACCACCAGTGCGCTCCACACCGCCTTGTCGTAAAGATCGGCAAGCGGTCGGGTGAACACACTCTTCTGTTCACTCACTGCCACTATCCAGTTATGCGCCATCATCGGCGCATAACCTGCGATCTCGGCTTCATTACCGAATGGCGAACGGAAATCGACGTGGCCTTCTTTATGGGCGTTGATCATCGCGGTCCACAGATCGTTTAAATTAAGCGAGTCGACGTGGTCTACGTCGAAGCGTCGCTCGTCCTTGATCTGCGCGATTACATAGGGCGGCAGCGGCACCAGGCTGTGATAGATATAGCGACGGTCTGGATGATGAATGATGACGCCATCGACATCGACCAGGAACGCAGTGCGCGTATCACTTTGCGAACCATCAACCAGATCGGTGATCGCCTGGCCGCGCATCTTGATCACCGCAACGCCAGAGATCAAGCCATTGGTGCCATGCACCGGCAGCGCGAGATAAAGACCGGGCTTGGTGCTGGCGGTGCCGACTTCCAGATGCGAAAGAAACGGACGTCCGGCGATGACTTCTTTGAAGTAAGCGCGAAACGACAGATTGCGGCCGACGTACTCGGGCTTGCTGGCCGCCATCACCACGCCCTTGGAATCCAGCACCATCAGCAGTTCGATATCGCCGTTGGCGGTCAGCACCCGGCTCATGATGTCGTTGGTTTGAATACGACTGGCTTCGCTGCGCGTTGCCAGCAGTTGAATCGCTTCCTTGCTCCAGGCAAAGTAACTCAGCGTGTAATTGCTGTCGCGGATGAATTGATCGACGCGACCGGCGGTGGTTTCGGCAAGCTGTTCCAGGCTGCGCGCTTCGCCGGCTTCCACTCGTTTCAGGCTGGCCTGAAGATTGACGTAGCCAGTAATTGACCTGCCCGGGGAAATTCGATCCAGGTTGATAGAGA
>CAIYRG010000222.1 GCA_903928515.1 uncultured Alphaproteobacteria bacterium
AAGGCAAGAACCGCGAAGTGAAGAAGCTGATGGAGCATCTGGACTTCAAAGTTGCTCGCCTCATCCGCGTGTCGTACGGCCCGTTCCATCTCGGCCAACTGGCCGAGAGCAAGGTGGACGAGATCCCCGGCAAAGTCTGGCGCGAACAATTGGGCATGGAAAAAGCGAAAACCCGCAAGCAGCTCCGCGACGAATGAGCGAGCCGCCCATCGCGGATGTCGCCTCGCTCTTCCGCGATGCCGCGGCGAGCATGTCACTCAACAATCTTGTCGGCGTCGACATTCTATGTCGTGAAATTCTCGAACAGGACCCCGCGTATGCGGGTGTGCACAACCTGCTCGGTGTCGTCGCGGCGCGGCTTGGATTGCTCGATGCGGCCGAGGCGCATTTCCAGAACACGCTGAAGCACGACGCGAATTTCAAACCCGCGTCCGACAATCTCGTGCGGCTCGCCAAGGCGCGACAGGCCCCAAAGCCTGCGGCTGCAACCGGTGAGCGCGTCTTGCTCATCAAATCCTGGGGTGCCGGATTCTGGGCCGATGTCAGCCATGTGTTGGGCGCGGCATTGCTGGCGGAAATGACGAACCGCACCCCGGTGGTGCATTGGGGCAGCAACTGCCTGTTCGGCGGCAGTGAAACCCACGATGCGTTCTCGGACTATTTCGAGCCGCTCTCACCCGTCACGCTGCAGGATTTGCGCAACGCGCCGCCATCCGATTTCTTCCCCCCGAAATGGGAGCCTGCCACTCTGGCGTGGGAAGACCACAACAAATGGGAAGGCACCGGCTCGCGGCTTGAAGGCATCTATTTCCTCAACCGGCCCGAACGCATCGCCATCGTCGATTTCTACATTCGCGCGAAATATCTGCAGCCCTGGATTCCCGAAAACAGCCCCGATTTCGGCCAGCCCCTAGAAGCCTTGCTACGCCGCTTGGCGAAAACCTATCTCAAACCGCGCGCGAACATTCTCGAAACGGTGGAAAGCTTCCGCCGCGCGCATTTCGGCAACGGCCCCGTCATTGCGGTGCATGTGCGCGGTTCGGACAAAATCATCGAATACGATGCGCTGGATGATTTGAACGAACGCTATTTCACGTTGCTCGATCAAGAAGACAAGGCCGCGAAGATTTTTCTTCTCACCGACGACGAGCGTTGGCTCAAGAGATTTCGCGAACGTTATGGCGCGCGTCTCATCACGACCGAAAGCCACCGCTCGGCGGACGAGAACGGCGTGCATCTCACCCAACTTGGCGACCCGGCAAGCCTCGGCAAGGAAGTGATGATCGACGCTTATCTGGCGCTGACATGCGACAAATTCTTCGGCAATGGCCGCTCCAACGTGTCCGCGATGATCGCCATTCTGAAAGATTCAGGACCCGGCACATGTGAACTGTTGGCACCTTCGCAACATCTACAGCCCTGATCCGATGGCCGCACTCACCCCACACCAGATTGCAAGCGCGCTCGTGCAGGCCGACGCGGCGTTCGATGCGGGCCAATTCACCCGGACCGATTATTGCGCGCGCAGCGTGCTGGAATCCGATTCCCAGAACGGGCCAGCCTTTAATCTGCTGGGCATCTTGGCCGCCACCCTCGGCCTCATCGATCACGCACAGCGCTATTTCCAAGCCTCCGTGGATTGCGGCTTCGGGGAAGCGCGCGGCAATCTGCAACAGCTTCAGGGCATGCCGCGTCCGGCCCTGCCCGCGCAGGAACGCTATCTGCTCATCAAGGCGTGGGGCTTCGGTTTTTGGTCCGACATCGCGCATGTGCTGGGCGGCTTGCTGCTGGCGGAAATGACGGGACGCACGCCCATCGTGCATTGGGGCGCGAACAGCCGCTTCGGCGATGGCACGGCTAAGGAAGTCTTCTCGCGCTATTTCCAACCGATCTCCGCGCTGACGCTGGAACATTTGCCCGTTTCCGACGCGGATTTTTTCCCATCGAAATGGTCGCCTGCAAACTTGCGCGCCGAGGATCATGTCAAATGGGATGGTGATGGCGCACGCGTGCCGGCGCTGTTTTTTCTAGGGCGTCCCGAACGCATCGCCGTGGCCGATTTCTATATGAACGTCGCGGACCTCGTGCCCTGGATCGCGCCCGATCATCCCTGGCACGCCTTAAGCGCAGAGCGCATCTACCGCGCGCTGGTGGACAAATATCTAAAACCCCAGCCCCGCATCGCCGCAGCGGTCGAGAGTTTCGCCGCACAACATTTCGGCAGCGCACCCATCTTAGCCGTTCACCTGCGCGGCTCCGACAAGCGCGCCGAGATGGCTGAGTTGGACACGCTGAACGCCACCTATTTCGACGCGATCGCGAAAGAAAACCCAGAGGCGCGCATTTTCCTCCTCACCGACGACGAACGCTGGCTGGCGCGCTTTCAGCTAAAATACGGCGACCGGCTCATCGTCACGGAGTCCTTACGCGCGCAAAGCGAGCAAGGCATCCACTACACGCGGCTGGATGCGGGCGCGCGGCTGGGCGATGAGGTGATGATCGATGCCTATCTTGCCACGCGCGCGCAAGCCTTCATCGGCAACGGCCGCTCCAACGTGTCGGCGATGATCGCCGTGCTGAAAGCTTGGCCGGAGGGAACCAGCACACTGCTCGCGCCCTCGCAGCTCTTTGAGCGCAACGGCGCTTAAAAATTCCTGGCCGCCGCAGCGCGTTCTTGCCAAGCTGTTGGCATGAACGGCCCGCTCGATCTCACCTCTCTGGCTTTGGTACTCAGCGCTGCGGTGTTCTTCGGCCTGTGCATCAACCGTCTGAAACAGCCCGCCGCCATCGGTTTCATCCTGGCCGGCGTGGCGCTCGGCCCCACGGGGCTGGGCCTCGTCACCCACGACGATTCCGTGCAGACGTTGGCCGATCTCGGCGTGCTGATTCTGCTGTTCATCATCGGCATGGAATTGCGCCTGCAATCGTTCCGCGCACTTTTGCCGCTCGCCGTCGGCATCGCGATCACGCAAATTGCCGTCTCGACGGGGAGCCTGTTCGCCGTCGCATGGTTCTTCCACATCCAGATTGGCCCGGCGGTCGCCATAGGCTTCATGCTGGCGATTTCCTCCACTGCACTCGCCATGAAGATGATGGGCGACGTGAACGAGTCGCACGCCGAAACCGGCCGCCTCGCCACCGCCGTTCTCATCGCACAGGATTTGGCCGTGGTGCCGCTGCTGCTGATCACCCAATCGTGGGGCAATCAGCATGTGTCCATCCCCATGCTGGTGGTTCGCGTGGTGCTGGCGGTGCTGCTGTTGGGCGGCTTCATCGCCTATCTCAACCGCATCAAAAGCTTCCGCTTTCCGTTTTCGGAATACATCCTGAAAGACACCGATGTCGGCACCATCGCCATTGTCGGGTTGTGCTTCGCGGCCGCCGCCGTGTCGGGCCTGGTCGGGCTGTCACCCGCTTTGGGCGCGTTTCTCATCGGCCTTGCGATTGGCCATTCCACGTTGCGCCGCGCGGCGCTGCGCATTGCCGAACCGATCCAAACGATCCTGTTGTTCGTGTTCTTCCTGTCGGTCGGGCTGCTGATCGACCTTTCCTACATCTATTCGCATTTCAGCCTATTGCTGTGGCTGCTGATAGCCGCCGTTCTGGGGCGCACTTTCTTCAATCTCGCGATCCTGCGTCTGTTCGGCCAGAAACACGCCATCGCGTTTCGCGCGGCACTGTTCCTCGCACCCATCGGAGAATTCTCGTTCGTGTTGTCGGACACCGCCGCCAATGCGGGCGTGCTGAACGCGGAAGGCCATAAGGCGGCCATCGCCGTGATCGCGCTGTCGCTGGTGACAAGCCCGATCTGGTTCCTCACCGCCCAACACGCCCATGCGATGGCGATGAAGATGCTGACCGCGCCACCGCCCAATCAGGGATAAAGATAGTCCTGACGCCACGGCGCATCGGGCGCTTCGCGGGTATAGACCAGCCGCTCGTGCAGTCGGAATTTCTGATCGCGCCAAAATTCGATGCTCAAGGGCGCGAGGCGATAGCCGTTCCAATACGACGGGCGCGGCACTTCACCGAGCGCGTATTTCGCGGTGTAACGCGCCACTTCTTTTTCCAGCGCGAAACGCCCCTCAAGGGGGCGCGATTGCGCGCTCGCCCAAGCGCCGATCTGCGAACCCTTGGCGCGCGTCGCGAAATAGGCATCCGCCTCTTCCACTGAGACCTGGGTCACGGGCCCGCGCACGCGCACTTGCCGCCGCAGCGATTTCCAGTGAAAGCACAACGCCGCCTTGGGCTGCGCGGCAAGCTCGGTGCCCTTGGCACTTTCGCTGTTGGTGTAAAACACGAACCCGCGCGGATCGGCGGCCTTCACCAGCACCATGCGGACATCCGGCAAACCGTCCGAATCCACCGTCGCCAAGGCCACGGCGTCGGGGTCGTTCAGCTCAGCCGCCTTCGCCTCGGCATACCATTCCTGGAACCGGGCAAAGGGCGCATCCGTTGCAATGGGCGCATTTTCGCTCATAGAGGCCGGATAGCACCTTCCGGGAGAAAGCCCTAGGGCTCCAAGTGGAGAACCCTTAACGAAACGGGGTCTATTGCCTATATGCTCGGGCGAGAGAGAAGGAATCGAACATTTGGCACGCGACCCCTACACGGTCCTGGGCGTCTCCAAGAAGGCGACGGAAGCCGACATCAAGAAGGCATTCCGCAACCTTGCCAAGAAGCATCACCCGGACACGCACGCCAACGATCCCAAGGCGCTGAAAACCTTCCAGGAGATCAGCGGCGCCTACGACATTTTGGGCGACAAGGAAAAGCGCGCGCAGTTCGACCGGGGCGAGATCGACGAATCCGGCGCGCCACGCGGTTTCAATCCCGGCGCCCAAGGGTTCAACCAGGGCGCGGGCTTTAATCCCGGCGATTTCGAAAAAGGTTTTCGCCCCGGCGGTTTCCGGCGCAAGACCAGCACCAGCCAAAACGATTTCGAATATTCCTTCGGCAGCGGCGGTGGCGGCGCTGAAGATATCTTCGCCGATATTCTCGGCGGGTTCGGCGGCGGGCGTGGTCGTGCGCAACCGGCGAAGGGCGAGGACCAGCAATTCTCCACCAGCGTGACGCTGGAAGAATCTGTGCAAGGCGGCACGCGGCGCGTGCCTCTGGCGGATGGCCGCCAAGTGGAAGTGAAGATTCCGCCCGGCGTGAAAGACGGCCAACAGATTCGCCTGCGCGGCCAAGGCGCACCCGGCGAGCACGGCGGCCCTGCCGGCGATGTACTCATCACCGTCGCCATCGCGCCGCACGCCTATTTCGTGCGTGACGGCCGCAATCTGCGGCTCGATCTGCCCGTGACGCTGAAAGAAGCCGTGCTCGGCGGAAAGATTCCCGTGCCGACCCTTTCGGGCACCGTCACGCTCACCATTCCGCCGAACTCCAATTCCGGCTCAACCCTGCGCCTGAAAGGCAAAGGCCTGGCCGAGTCCGGCAAGGACCCGGCCGGTGATCTTTACGTCAAGCTCGTGGTCACATTGCCCGAGACACCGGACGCAAAGCTGGAAGCCTTCGCCAAATCCTGGACCGCCGAATACGACCCCAGGGCGAAGCTACGATAGCCAAGTTGCGCTGATCTGATCAGCGCTTCTTGTACCAATCCGAATCCTGACGGTCGTCCCAATGGGGATGGAACCGATACCAGGACATCGCGTGGTCGTAGCGCTGCCAATCGTCCGGCTATTGATAGACATGGCGGCGGTGCGTCTGGTCGTACCAGAAGCCTACGCGATAGCTAATGTCGGTTCCCGACATAGCGCCCCGCGGCGGCGTGGTGCGCGCCTGCGGTTTTCGGCTGCCCGAATCGTAATGCGAGTCGCGATCCGACTCGTCATAGCGCTTCTTGTTGCCCGAATGGTCCGAGGCGCCTGACGGGCTTGTGTACCCCGATCCGGCCGATGAGCTTGTGGCGGCATGGGCAGCCCCTATGCCTAGGCTCATGCCCAGGCCCAGCAACACGCCCAATCCAATGCTGTTCTTGCGAAAATTCATGGTCAATTCCCTTGCTCCTACACACCTTTGTTAAGAGCCCCCCAGGGATACGCAGATCGACAGTGTCCTGAACATTTTGTCATTTCCGTGGAATTCCGCCTTTTTGGCTCGCTTGGCCTTCCGGCCTCACCCCGCTATAGGAGTGGCATCAGCGGAGCGGATTATGACGGCATCGGGAATTATGGCGGGAAAACGCGGCCTCATCATGGGGGTCGCCAAC
>CAIYRG010000223.1 GCA_903928515.1 uncultured Alphaproteobacteria bacterium
CGCGCGCGGTCCAGCGATTGGCCTCGTCGGCAATCGCAGCCAGGCGTGCATTGCGTGCGGCGGTGGCGCGCTTGAGCGTGGAGAGTGCACCGGCCGCTTCCGCCGAACCGGCGCGCGATTCCAGCGTGACGGCGCGTGCGTCGTTCAGATTCGTGGCGAGCACGGCGCTATCGGGCAGTTGCGCCAATTCATGGGAGGCAGCACTTTCCGAAGCGCGCGCGGTCTCCAACGTTTCCGTCAAACGGCGCTGATCGGCTTCCAGTGAGGCAAGACGCGAGGCGCGTTCGGCCACGGCACGCGCCACGCGCGTTGCGGTGTCCTGTGCACTCATCACCGCCGATTGGCTGGCGCGCAGATTGCGGTCGGCTTCACGCAAGCCTTCTTCGGCCGCCGCCGTTTCCGCTTTGGCAGCGGAATATTTTGCGAAGATATCGGCGCGTTCGGATTTCGCGACCGTCAAATCGCGTTCGACCGCTTCCAAGCGGTTGCGCTGTTCAAGTTTGATGGCGGCTTGGCTGGGCGCTTCGGAGGACGACGCGAAGCCGTCCCAGCGCCACAGATCGCCTTCCTTGGTGACGAGGCGCTGACCGGCACGAAGCTGGCTTTGCAACGCGACGCCTTGCGCGCGCTCGACCACGCCCGTGTAGTTCAGGCGGCGCGCGAGTGCGGCCGGTGCATTCACGAACTGCGCCAGCGGCGTGGCGCCTTCGGGAAGGGCGGCTCCTTCGAGATCACCGAGATCGCGCCAATGTTCCGGTGCGGCATCATCCAACGGCGCGGAAAGATCGTCGCCCAACGTGGCGGCGAGGGCTGCTTCGTATCCGGGCGTTACGCGCACGGAGTCGATCATCGGCGGCCACAAATCGCTGCCGCGCGGGCGTAAGAGATCGGTCAGCGCGCCGGCTTCTGCCGACAACTTCTGCACGCGCCGCTCAATGTCATCCAACGGCTCGCGGGCTTGCGCCTCGGCCGCAGACTTTTCCGACTTCGCGCTGGATGCGGTTTCGACCAGCGCCTGCATCTCTGTGATCGTGGCGCGGGCACGTTCCACGGCTTCTTCCGCGGCGCGAATGTCCGGTGCGTTGGCTTGCTCGCTTTGTGCGGCCTCCAGGCGGGGTGCGAGTTCGGCGAGGCCGTTCGACAAACGCTGCACTTCGCGCGCGGCGTTCTCGCGGGTGCGCTCAAAGCTGGAGCGCTTGGCGTTGAGTTCGGCCAATTCCGCCGTCAGACGTTCGAACTGGCGCTCATGCTCTTGCAGGGCTTCGCTGAGTTCGCGGGCGCGTTCTTCCGCCGCGGCCAGTTCGGTTTCCGCATTGGTGGCGGCGTCCACCAACGTGCTGCCTTCGGTAGCGAGTGCTGACAAAGCAGTTTGCGCGTCGCCCTCCAAGCCGCGCTCGCGTCCCAAATCCTGTTCGGATTGGCCGACGCGTTGGCGCATACGCTGCGCCTCTTCGCGGGCGCGGGCTTCTTCGGCATCCAGCGTTTCGCGTTCGTGGATCAGGCGTTGCAGCGCGGCGCCCTTTGCGGCTTCCGCATCGCGCAATGGCGGCAAGGATGCGGCAGCATCGACTTGCGCGCGCGAGGCTGCTGCGGCGCGCTCGGTGCGTTCGGCAACGATCTTGGCGACTTCATCGAGTGCTACGGCTGAACTTGCCGAAATGCTCTGCGCGCTTTGCCAGCGGAGCATGAACACCAAGGCTTCCGCCTTGCGGATGTAGCCGGAGAGATTGCGATAGCGCGCGGCCTGACGGGCCTGACGGCGCAAGCCCTGCAATTGCGTTTCGATTTCCGCGATCACGTCGTCGAGACGCGACATGTTCGTTTCGGCGGCCTTCAAACGCAGTTCGGCTTCGTGACGGCGCTGATGCAGGCCACCAACGCCGGCGGCTTCTTCCAGAATGGCGCGGCGTGCGAGCGGCTTCTGGTTGATGAGGATCGAGATCTGGCCTTGGCGCACGAGGGCAGGCGAGGCCGAGCCGGTGGAGGCATCGGCAAAGAAAATCTGCACGTCGCGCTGACGCACATCGCGGCCGTTGATGCGATAGACCGAACCGACTTCGCGCTCGATGCGACGCGAGACTTCGATCGTCTCCATCTCGTTATACGGCGCGGGCGCCGAGCGATCGGTGTTGTCGATCACCAGCGTCACTTCGGCGTTGTTGCGCATCGGCCGCGACGAGCTGCCGTTGAAGATGACGTCGTCCATGCCGGAGCTGCGCATGGAGGTGGGGCGGTTCTCACCCATCACCCAACGCATGGCTTCCAGAAGATTGGATTTGCCGCAACCGTTCGGCCCGATCACGCCGGTGAGGCCCGGCTCGATGAAAAGCTCTGTCGGGTCAACGAACGATTTGAAGCCGCTCAGACGAAGCCGGGTGAATTTCAAAGTCTGCGTTTCCTAACTTTGCCTTCGCCCGGTGTGTTCCGAGCGGGAATTACTTCTTCACGAGTTTCTTCAGGTAGGCGTCCATTTGGTCGTAAGGCCACTCGCCTTTGTGAACGACGCCGTTCACGAAGAAGGTCGGCGTGGAGTCCACTTTGTAAGTGGTCTGTCCTTCGTTGTAGTTGGCGTCCACGACGTCGAGGTTCTTCTTATCTTCCATGCACATCACAGCTTGATCGTGTGTCATGCCGGCGAACCGCGCCATTTCGGCTAAACTATCTTCGACGGACTCCTTCGTAACCTGTTGATTTCCGCCCTGGAAAAACTTGCCCCACCACTTGTCCTGATTCAGGAAAAGCAGGTCAATGAACGAATAGTAGTTATCCTCAGGCACGCAACGTGCGAGCGCGGACGCGAGGCGCGCTGCGCCATCGAGCGGAAATTCGCGGAAAATCATCCGCACTTTGCCGGTGTCGATGTAGTCCTTGATAACTTTGGGGAGCGTTTCGTGCTCGAATTCGGCGCAATGCGGACACGTCATCGAAGCGTATTCGATGATGGTGATCGGCGCGTCCTTCTTTCCGCGGATGCGGTCGGTTGGCTTGAGATCCATCTTCACTGATTCGGCCCCGCCCGCCAACGCGTCTGAGTGGTGGGGCATGATCGTGAAGTAGCCGATGGCGCCGATGGCCACGACCGCAACCAGGGCCAGCACTCCGTAAAGAAGGGTCTTGTTGTTCACGTCGGCGCTCCTCGTTTGGTCCGGGCGTCCTTGTGGCAGAGCCCGTGGGTTCGTTCAAATGGCGGGTGTTTAATACACAGGCCGCTGGCGACCGCTCGTCTGGCGCAGCAGCTTCAGCCGGTCCAGAGCGTCGTGCAGGCTTTCGGGCTTGGGCCGTTCGGCCGCGCCATCGCCCGATCTCGCACCTGCGGGGTGGGCAGGCAGTTCGGGGGCAACGTTGATCCGCCCTGGCACGAAGCGCAGCCTGACTACGCGACCAGGTCCGAGATAGGAGTTCAGCCGCTCGATCAGCGGCCGGGTTTGGTGCTGCAGGAAAAGGGCTGCACCCGGCTCGCAGCGCAAAGAGAGAGTCGCGCCCTCCGGGCCTTCCTGAAAGCGCGAGGGAATGGCGATGCGTGCGAGTTCTGGCCCGGCAATCTCGCGCCAGCGCAGCACCAGCGACATGTCCGCGAAGCCCGCCTTGCCAAGTGCGCCCGAGGCATGGCCGAGCGCGTCGTGGCCCGCCGCGTCGGCACGACCGCGGCGTGGGATCGGCGCAGGGGCCTCGGGTTCCGCGTCGGCGGCCTTGGGCTCTTGCGTCTTGGACGATTTCCGGCTTTGCCTCATTGATGGTCCGCGCCAGCAAGTCTCAAAATTCGGCGAAAGCTAAACCGAAACGGGCGGCCGCGCACGGCCGCCAAAATTTTGCCCACGATCTTCTATGTTGGTACGACAAGAACCGCCGCGAGCTGCCGTGGCGCGCCAAGCCGGGCGCGAAGAGTGATCCTTATAAAGTTTGGCTTTCCGAGATCATGTTGCAACAGACCACCGTTGCGGCGGTGGGAAAATATTACGCCGCGTTTTTGGAGCGCTGGCCGAATGTGAAGGCGCTGGCGGAGGCCTCATTGGATGAGGTTCTTGGGGAATGGTCGGGGCTTGGCTATTACAGCCGGGCGCGAAATCTGCATCGGGCGGCCGGAATCGTGGCGCGCGACATGAGCGGCAAGTTTCCCAAAACCGCAGAAGCCTTTCGGGCACTTCCGGGCATCGGCGGCTACACGTCAGGGGCGATTGCCTCCATCGCGTTCGGCGAGGCGGTGGCGGCGATGGATGCCAATGCCGAGCGCGTGATGGCGCGCATCTTCGCGGTGGAAGAGCCTTTGCCGGGCGCGAAGGCAAAACTGTTCGACCTCACCACGCCGCTCGTGCCGCAAGACCGGCCCGGCGATTTCGCGCAATGCCTGATGGATTTGGGATCGGGCATCTGCACATCGCGCAATCCCGATTGCGCGCATTGCCCTGTGCAGAAGCACTGCGAAGGATTTGCGCGCGGGATTCAAGACACGCTGCCGCGCAAAGTCCCTAAGCCCGAGCGGCCGTTGAAACGCGGTGCTGCGTTCGTCGCGTTCGATGCGAAGGGTGCTGTGTATCTGACGAAGCGGCCCGAGAAAGGTTTGCTCGGCGCGATGCTGCAACCGCCGCTTGGCGAGTGGCGGGCAAATTTTCCTGACAAAGAGCGCGCGCTGGAAGAAGCGCCGTTTC
>CAIYRG010000224.1 GCA_903928515.1 uncultured Alphaproteobacteria bacterium
ACATTAGGCCTGCCGCAAATCTGGCTGTCGGTGACGCGCAAACCCATGCCGGACGCGACCGGCAACATTCGAAGCGCGAAACAAGACATATCGATCGCGTATAGCGAGGAGGCCGACACGTTCACCGCTACGGTCACGGCGGTGCGCCAGCAATTGGTGGCTGTCGCCAGCGCCAACAAGCATATGACCTTGGCCGAGTGGCAGCAGCGGGTGAGGGAGGAAGGCATCGCGTTGGTGCTCATCACCATTCTCGCCGGCGGCATGGGCGTGATTCTGGTGCGCCATATTCGCCAGCGCGAGAGCATGGAAGCCGATCTGCGCGCGGCCAAGGAATTGGCCGATTTGGGGAGCAAGGCCAAAACGGAATTCCTTGCCAATATGAGTCATGAAATCCGCACGCCGATGAACGGCGTTCTCGGGATGACCACGCTCCTACTCGATACCGCTCTTGATGAAGAGCAGCGCAAGTTCGCCGAAACCGTGCGCGAATCCGGCGAGCAGTTGCTGACCATCGTCAACGATATTCTCGATGTGTCGAAATTGGAGGCCGGAAAATTCGAGATCGATTCCATCGATTTCGACCTGGTGAACACGGTGGAAAGTGCCGTCGGTCTGCTGTCCGGCAAGGCGCGCGAGAAAAATGTCGATCTCGGCGTCTTCATCGATCTGCCGGCGCGTGGCGTCTACAAAGGCGATCCGGTGCGCCTGCGTCAGGTTCTGCTCAATCTCTTGTCGAACGCGGTGAAATTCACCGAAAAGGGCGGCATCTCCGTTCAGGTGCATGTGCAGCGTGTGGACGATGCCGATGGCATGTCGCATCTGCGGTTCGAGATCACCGACACCGGCATCGGGATGCCGGAACACGTGCGCACGCGGTTGTTTGAAAAATTCAGCCAGGGCGACACTTCGGTCACGCGGCGCTTCGGCGGCACCGGATTGGGCCTCGCCATTTCCAAACAGCTGATTGAGTTGATGGGCGGCGATATTGGCGTGAAGAGCCGTTCGGGCGCGGGTTCGACCTTCTGGTTTCACCTGCCGCTGATGCGCTCCAGCGCGGTGTTGCCGGACCGCACCACGTTGCCGGCACAGCTCAAGAACCTGAACGTCCTGGTGGTCGACGACATACCGATGAATATCGAAATCTTCAGCCGCCAATTGGGTGCGCTGGGGATGAAGGTGAAGGGCGTCGAAGACGGCTTCTCGGCCTTGGCGGAAATGGAACGCGCCTGGCACAAGGGCGCACCTTACGACATCGTATTCCTGGATCAGATGATGCCGGGATTATCGGGGGAAGATTTGGCGAAGCGCATCCGGTCTATCTCCGCGCTGTCGGAAGCAAAGCTTGTGCTGGTGTCTTCGGCGGGTACGCATGGCGTGAAGAAGGGCGCGGCCCAGGTTCTGGACGACATTCTGGAAAAGCCGCTGCGCCAGCACGACCTGCTGGAAAGCCTCATCAAGATCTACAGCATCCGCACCAAAGACGTGGAAAAGCCCCAACAAGAGCCACGCAAAACCGTGCAGCCGCATGGCCCGCGCCTGAAAATTCTCGTGGCCGAAGACAACAAGATCAATCAGCAATTCGCCGTGGCCTTGCTCAAGAAGGGCGGCCATTCGGTGGATATCGCCAACAACGGCAACGAGGCGGTGGATGCCGTGCGCCATGGCGATTACGACGTGGTGCTGATGGATGTGCAGATGCCGGAACTCGACGGCGTGCAGGCGACGAAACAAATCCGCGCCATGGGCAAGCCCAAGGGCGGCATTCCCATCATCGCCATGACAGCGGATGCGATGGCGGGTGCGCGCGAGACCTATTTGAAATCGGGCATGGACGATTACATCTCCAAGCCTGTGCAGGCGGGCCTTCTGTTCGCCAAGCTGGCGCGCTTTGTTCCGTCGAATGGCGGGTTGAATAAAGAGCCGCCAGATACAGGGGAAGCGGCAAACGCGGTGCACGCAGCCGAGATCGAACCGGAAAAGGCGGACAACATGAATCCGATAGCGTTGGACACGGCCAAACTGGCCGAATTGGAAGACGTTCTACCCGCCGAAACGCTGTCCGATTTCGTGCAATTGTTCCTCGAAGATCTGCGCAATCATGTGCGCGCCATTGAGGACGCGTATCGCAACGCGGATTACGTCGCGATCGGCCGTTCTGCACATGTGCTGGTCAGCACGGCGGGAAACATGTCGGCGACGCAAACAAGTCAGGCGGCCGTGGCGCTGGACGCGGCGTGCCGCGATGGCGATCACAAAGCGGTGCCAGGGCTGATCAAGACTTTACAAGAGTCGGCCAAGGCGGCGGAGCAGGCGCTTCAAGACTGGATGGCGAAGACGCACCCCAAAACAACGGCAAGCAGCGGGAGCACCGCCGCATAGGTTTGCTGGAATACCAGCGATTCCCGCATGCGAAGGCGTGACCGCTTGCGGGCATTGCGCTAGGCTTTCCCAAACATAGCGGCCCACATCGATGGGCCGCAGCGGCGGTTTGCAACGCCAGGGGGAAGCCGATGACATCGCAGCATGTGCTGAAGAGTGCTCTGTTGGCCGCAACGGCCGTTTGTGCGTTGAGCGTGCCGAGTCTGGCTGCGGAATCCATTCCGCCCTATGTCGCCAAAGCGGTGGCCGATCCGGCGCGCCCGTTCTTTGACACAGCGCGCGATGCCGATCGCAAGCCTGCCGAGCTGGTTGCGTTTTCCGGGATCAAGTCCGGCGATACGATTGCGGAAATTTCGCCGGGCACGGGGTACTACACGCGCATCTTGGCGCCGCTGGTGGGCGAGAAGGGCCATGTCTACACCATCGTTCCCTATGTCGGTCAGAACCCGCAATTCGTGCGCGAACAGCGCGAGGCGCTGATCAAGGCGGGAAAGCCGGTGCCGCAAACGCCGCGCGATCGCGCACTCGAAATCCAGGACACGCCGCAATACAAGAACGTGACGGTGTTTTGGGAGAACCTCGGCCAGTATGGCGGCCAGTTCTCCGTGCCGGTGCAGCTTGATGCGATCTGGACGACGAACAATTATCACGATCTTCACAACGCCATTTTCAAGCTGAACATGGCTGCGGTGGATAAGGCCGCCTTCGCTGCGCTAAAGCCCGGCGGGATCTTCTTCATCGCCGATCATGCCACGGCGAAGGGGGCAGGCTTTACGCAAACCGAAACACTGCATCGCGCCGATGTGGAGGCCGTGAAGGCCGAAGTGATCTCGGCAGGCTTCACGCTGGACGGCGAAAGCCAGGCGCTCGCCAACACGGCCGACGATCACAGCAAGAAGGTGGTGGATCTGCACGACAAGACGGATCAATTCATCTTGCGCTTCAAGAAGCCGTCAAATGCCAGCGTTGCCACGCAACGCCCGCCTGCTCATGCCATGGATGGCTTCTTCGGCAACACATCGCATTCCGGCATAGGGACGGATTCGCAGCGTTGGGTATTTTACCACGCCGATGGCACGTATCAGGAGTTCGGCAATTCCGGCACGCGCGTGCAGGAAGGCACCTGGTATTGGGATGCGGCGGGGCACAATTGCATGCTGCACCAATTCCCGGCCGACGAGCGCGGCTTCATCGTTTGCCATGCCACTTCGACGTTCAAGAAAGCGGGCGAGACCTACACGCAGGACAACGGTGGCGGCGAACAGCGCCCCTACACAATCGAGGCCGGTTATCACTATCCGCCGGGCACCGATTGGATGGACCCGACCAAAACGGTGCATGTGAAATAAGGCGCTATTTAATCGCCTTTTTGCTGCCGCTGTGGCCGCTCACTTCGCGCGCCGCATCATGCGACAGCGTCATGAACCACAGCGTGCTGCCGGCACCGATGACGCCGATCAGAAACAACGCTACGCGCAAATCGAAGCCTGTCAGCATGTCCTCGCCGCGCACCAGCATGCTCAGATTTGTGAACATGGCGGCGACCGCAACACCCGCACTGAGCGAGATTTGTATCGTCATGCTCATCAACGTGGTCGCGCCGGCGCGTTGATCGGGGGGCACGTCGGCCAGGGCCAGCGTGTTCAGCCCGGTGAATTGCATGGAGCGCGCGCACCCGGCGATGAACAGCAAAGGCAGGGTGATCGCGAGTGATGTGTCGGCCTGCAGGAAGGCGCAGCCTACCACCGCCAGACCTGTGATGGCGCCACTCACCGTGAGAATCTTGCGAAAGCCATAGCGCCGCAGCGTCGGCGTGGTGATGAGCTTCATCCCCAGATTGCCCGCGGCATAAGCCAGCACCAAGGAGCCCGAGGCGGTCGGCGTCATGCCGAAACCGATCTGGAAGAGCAGGGGCAACAGAAACGGCGTTGCGCCGACATTCATGCGCGACAGGCTGCCGCCCAAAAGCACCGAGATCGCGAAGGTGTGGATTTTGCGCGCGGCAAGATTGATCAGCGGATGTTCGGCGCGGATGGCGTGGCGGATGCCAGCCCAGGCGAGCGCGAAGCCGGCGGCCAGTGCGAGGCCTGCACGCAACCACGCGCCATTCTCGTGTCCGGCAACGTTCAGGCCGTAGAGCAGCAACGCCAGCGAGGAG
>CAIYRG010000225.1 GCA_903928515.1 uncultured Alphaproteobacteria bacterium
AAGCGATCCATCACGGCTTGCGCGCGCGGATTGTTGGCCAGCACCTTCTTGCGGAAGGCCACCGGGTCCATGTTCGCCGCTTCGGCGAGCTCATCGACAAACGCTTCTTCGATGTAGATGCCGCCGGACTTGCCCACCGAGCGCCAATGGGAAACGCCCATCGGGCCATCCATCGTCACGGTTTCGACGTGGATGTTCGGCAGATTGTTGTAAGGCGGAACGGCCGGTGTCGCGTTGGCGGCGAAGAAGTCGTAGGGCGACGACATAAATGCGCCCATCAACTTGATATTGTCTTCGCGGACCTTCGCGTAATCGACGCCGTCCTTCAACGTCACTTCCTTCAGGAAGGTGCCGTTGATCGACTGGCTGACGACCTTGTGCCACCAGCTGGTGATGTTGCCGTCCTTGTCCAAGCCCACGCGCATTTTCGTGTGCTGGTAGGGACGGGCATTTTCATGCTGCACGTCTTCTTCACGCGAGCGAACGACCTGCACTGGCGCTTTCATCTGCTGCGAGATCATCATCGCTTCGACGTCAACGTCGGCGCGGCCGCGACCGCCAAACGAGCCGCCCGTGTAGATCGTGCGATGGAACCGCACTTTGTCGGGCGTCAGGCCGAGAACGTATTGGCAGGCACGCACCACGTTGGAGGTGTGCGCGGTCGGGGACCAGATTTCGACGATGCCGTCATGCACCCACACGGTGGAGTTATGAGGCTCCATGGTCGCATGATAGAGGTACGGCAGAACGTAGCTGGCTTCGACCAGCTTCACGCCGGGTGCTTTTTCCGCAGCCGCAACGTCGCCGGTGGTCTTGGCAACCGCGCCCTGGGTGTTGGCGATGGCGTCGGAATATTCCTTCACCATCGTGTCCATGCCGTAATTGGCATAGGGACCGTTATCCCACGTGACCTTCAAAGCTTGCGCGACCGAACGGGCCGTCCACGCATTGTCGGCGACAACCGCAACGCCCCAACCCATGTTGAGGATGTCCTTCACGCCCTTTTTCGTCTTGGCCGTTTCGTCGAAGGAAACGACTTTGCCGCCGAGAGTCGGGCAGTGCTGAACCGCAGCGTGCAACATGCCCGGCACGTGCACGTCCACGCCGTAATCGGCCTTGCCCATACACTTGTCGGCAATTTCGATGCGGGTGATGTCGGGACGGCCGATCAGTTTCCACTGGGACGGATCTTTGAGCGGCACGTCCTGCGGGATCGGCAAGGCAGAGGCCGCAGGCGCCAATTGCGCGAAGGTGGCCGTGCGCTTGGAGGCCGCATGGCTGACAACGCCGTTGCCAACCGTGATTTCGGCAGCCGGGACTTTCCACTGATCCGAAGCCGCCTGCACGAACATCGCTTTTGCCGTGGCGCCGATCTTGCGAAATTGGTCATACCGGTTGCGTGTCGAGGCCGACGAGTTCGTCGAGATCGAATGCGTGCCCGGATTGGCGTAGACGAACGAAGCATCGGATTGGATCACGCGGAACTGCGCGAGATCGGCTTCCATTTCTTCCGCCGCCAACGTGGCAAGTCCGGTGTTCACGCCCTGACCGAATTCCACTTCGCCCGAAATCATCGTGATGGTGTTGTCGGGGTTAAAGCGCAGCCAGGTGTCGAACAGCTTCGGGCCGAACGGCGAGGCAGCCGGCTTCGGTGCTTCTTCTGCCGCGCTGACGATATTGCCGAGACTGTCGAAGCCCAGCGCCATGACGCCGCCGGTGGCAGCGCCGGCCTGCAGGAATTGGCGACGACCAAGATTGGGGGCGTTCATAGCGAGGCTCCCTTCTGGCTTTGCGCGGCGCGCAGGATTGCTTTGCGAACGCGCACATACGTGCCGCAACGGCAGATATTCGTCAGGCCGTTGTTGATGTCGGTGTCCGACGGGTTTGGATTCTTCTTCAAGAAATCCGCAGCCGCCATGATGAAGCCCGACTGGCAGTAACCGCATTGGACCACGTCTTCCGCGATCCACGCTTTCTGCACCGGGTGCGAGCCATCGGGCGAAAGGCCTTCGATGGTGGTGATGTTTTTGCCTTCGGCAGCAGAGGCCGGGAAGGAGCAGCTACGCACCGCTTCGCCTTCCACATGCACCGTGCATGCGCCGCAAATGCCGGCACCGCACGACACCTTCGTGCCCGTCAAAC
>CAIYRG010000226.1 GCA_903928515.1 uncultured Alphaproteobacteria bacterium
CCTCGGCAAGAAAGGCGCGATCAGCGAGTTGCTGAAAACACTCGGCAGCTTGAGCCCCGAAGAGCGCAAAGAAAAAGGCCCGGCTTTCAACGGCTTGCGCGATCGCGTCACCACACTGATTGCTGAACGCAAAGCCACACTGGAAAATGCCGCGCTCGATGCCAAGCTCAGTGCCGAGCGCATCGACATCACGCTCACCGTAACACCCGAGCCCAAGGGGAGCGTGCATCCGGTTTCCCAGATGCGCGATGAAGTCACCGCCATTTTCGGCGATCTCGGTTTCACCGTGGCCGAAGGCCCGGATGTGGAAACCGACGACTACAATTTCACGAAGTTGAATATTCCGCCCGAGCATCCGGCGCGCCAGATGCACGACACGTTCTATATGAGCGAACAAACGGATGGTTCGCGCCCGCTGCTGCGCACGCACACCAGCCCGGTGCAGGTGCGCACCATGCTCACCACCAAGCCGCCCATCCGCATCATCGCGCCGGGCCGCACCTATCGCTGCGATTCCGACGCCACCCATTCGCCGATGTTCCATCAGGTCGAAGGCCTGGTGATCGACACCGAAACCCATCTCGGCAATTTGAAATGGGTGCTGATCGAATTCTTCAAAGCCTTCTTTGAAGTGCCGACCATCGGCATGCGCTTGCGTCCTTCTTACTTCCCCTTCACCGAGCCGTCGCTGGAGATCGACATCCAATGCGATCGCTCGGGCGGACAGATCAAATTCGGCCAGGGCTCGGATTGGCTTGAGGTTGCCGGTGCCGGCATGGTGAACCCGCGCGTGCTGGAAATGTGCGGCGTTGATCCCACCATCTATCAGGGCTTTGCTTTTGGAATGGGCTTGGATCGCTTGGCGATGCTGAAATACGGCATCCCCGATTTGCGGCCGTTCTTTGAATCCGACGTGCGCTGGCTGAAGCATTACGGCTTTGCACCGCTCGATATTCCTTCTTTGGAAGGAGGGCTTTCGCGATGAAATTCCCGCTCTCCTGGCTCAAAGCCGCGCTCGACACGAATGCCGACGTGCAAACCATTTCCGACACGCTGACGCGCATCGGATTGGAAGTCGAACATATCGACGACAAGGCGAAAGCTCTGTCGGCATTCATCGTCGCCGAAATTTTGGAAGCCGAGCAGCATCCCAACGCGGATCGGCTGCGTGTGACCAAAGTGAACACCGGCAAGGAGATCTTGCAGGTGGTATGCGGTGCGCCGAATGCGCGCGCCGGAATCAAAGTCGTGCTGGCGCCGCCGGGCACCTACGTGCCCGGCCTCGACGTAACGTTGAAGGCCACCAAGATTCGCGGCGTGGATTCGTTGGGCATGTTGTGCTCGGCTGGCGAGCTTCAGCTCGCATCCGAATCCGATGGCATCATTGAACTTCCCGCCGACGCTGTGGTGGGCTCCAAAGCCACCGACGCGCTCGGCCTCAACGATCCCGTGTTTGAAGTGAACCTCACGCCGAACCGTGGCGATTGCGCCGCCGTGTATGGCATCGCGCGCGATCTGGCCGCGGCTGGTCTCGGGACTTTGCGCGAAGGCGATCTTTCGCCCGTGAAAGGCACGTTCGCCTCGCCCATCAAAACCGCAACGGAATCCGAGACCGCCTGTCCGATGTTCGCGGGCCGTCTTATTCGTGGCGTGAAGAACGGCCCCTCGCCGCAATGGCTGCAGGAATGGCTCAAAGCGGTTGGCTTGCGCCCGATCTCTGCACTCGTGGATGTGACGAACTTCTTGTCGCTGGACCGCGGCCGTCCGCTGCACGTGTTCGATGCCAAGAAGCTGAAGGGAGACCTTCGCGCGCGCTTTGCCAAGGCTGGCGAAACGCTGGTTGCATTGGACGGCAAGACCTACACGCTTGATGACCAAATGATCGTCATCGCCGACGACGAAAAAGCCCGTGGCATTGCCGGTGTGATGGGCGGCGAAGATTCGTCGTGCGATGAGAACACAACGGACGTGTTCATCGAATCCGCTCTGTTCGATCCGATTGCCGTGGCGCGTGCAGGGCGCACGCTCGGCATCATCTCGGATGCGCGCTATCGCTTCGAGCGCGGCGTCGATCCGGAATTTGTTTTGCCCGGCCTCGAACTCGCCACCAAGATGATCCTGGATTTCTGCGGCGGCGAGGCTTCGCAAATCGTCGTTGCCGGAGCCGTGCCGAAATGGAAGCGCGTAATTGCGTTCCATCCGTCATCGGTAAAGAAGCTCGCAGGCCTCGATCTGCCCACGCACGACATCGTGCATGTGCTGACGCATCTGCATTTTGCCGTCGAGCCGGGCGCGCCGATGCACGTGACGCCGCCGTCGTGGCGTCCCGATATCGTGGGCGAAGCCGACCTCGTAGAAGAAGTCGTGCGCATTCATGGCATTGATGCCGTGCCCGCCGTGCCGTTGTCGCGCCCCAACGCCGTGGCGCGCGCGATTCTCACCGCACCCCAGAAGCGCGTGGGCCTGGCGCGTCGCGCCATCGCTGCGCGCGGCTTCGACGAAACCGTGCATTTCTCGTTTCTTGCGCGCGAGCACGCCACATTGTTCGGCGGCGGCGACGATGCCCGCCAGCTCGCCAATCCGATTGCCGCCGATCTGGATTCGCTGCGGCCTTCTCTGTTGCCCTCGCTATTGGCGGCGGCGGCGCGCAACCAGGCGCGCGGCAATGCCAACGTGACTTTGTTCGAGATTGGCGCGCAATTCGCCAGCGGCAAACCCGGCGATCAATCAACCGTCGCCGCTGGCATCCGCGTGGGTTCACCCGCTCGCCATTGGAGCAAGGGCGGCATTGCACCCGATGCCTTCACCGCGAAGGCGGATGTTCTCGCTGCGTTGGAAACCGCGTCGGGTTCGGCGTTGAACCTGCCTACGAGTGAGACCGCACCCTCCTGGTATCACCCGGCACGTTCGGGTGCGTTGATGCTGGGCCCCAAACCGCTCGCCTATTTCGGCGAGGTGCATCCGCGCATCTTGGCGGCGCTCGATGTGAAGGGCCCCGTCAGCGCGTTTGAAATCTTCCTCGACAACATTCCCGAAGCCAAAGCCAAGCCCACCAAAGCGCGCGCGAGGCTGGAGCTTCCCGATCAACCCGCCGTGGAACGCGATTTCGCCTTCGTGGTGGATACCAAGGTTTCGGCCGAGCAGATCGTGAAAGCGGCACGCGCCGCCGAACGCAATCTGATCGATGCGATTTCGGTGTTCGATGTCTATGAAGGCAAGGGCGTGCCGGAGGGCAAGAAATCGGTCGCCATCGCCGTGCGCCTGCAACCGCGTGAGAAGACATTGACCGATGCCGAGATCGACGCGGTGGCCCAGGCCATCGTCGCCGCCGTCACCAAAGCCACCGGCGGGACGCTTAGGAGCTAGCCACCACCCTCACCATGGCCGGGTTTAACCCGGCCACCCAGTGCGCGAGCGTCTGCGAGCGTAAAGGCATTAACGGCGCGCTATTGCGCGCCTACTGGGTGGCCGCCTCAAGGGCGGCCATGGTGGCATTTTGGCTCACCCGTAACTTTCCCCCGCGTCCGTTCGTATAGATACTGAGCACACGAAACGTATGGCGGATGATTCATGGCGATGCTTTGGGAAGATCGTAGAGGACGCTTCTCCAAACTGCGCGCCGGCACGCTGATCGTTCTGTTGGCCCCCGCAGCCGCCATTCTCTATTTCGCGCTCACCCACAATCTGGGGCCCCGCCCGCGCACCGAGGCCATCCACGAGAGCGGCCTCTGGACCATCCGCTTTCTGCTGCTGACGCTCGCCATCACGCCGATGCGGCGCATCGCGCGCTATGCCTTCTTCGTGGATGTGCGGCGCATGATCGGCGTGGCGTGCTGGTGCTACATCATGCTGCACTTCGCGCTCTTCATCGCCGACGAGAGCTACAATCTACGCCTCGTGTTTTCTGAAATCTTCGCGCGTATCTATCTGACCATCGGCTTCGCCGCCTTGGTCGGCTTATGCGTGCTGGCGATGACGTCGAACGATTACATGGTGCGCAAACTCGGCGGCGTGAACTGGCGCAAACTGCACTGGCTCACCTATCCCGTCATGCTGCTCGGCATCATCCATTACTTCATGCAATCGAAGCTGGAAGTGTTCGAGCCCACCGTCGTGGCCGGCCTCTTCATCTGGCTGATGCTCTATCGCGTGGCGCATTGGACGCTGCCCAACCGCTTCAAAACATCGGGCGGCGAGTTTCCCATATGGATTATCGGCCTGCTCGGCATCGCATCCGCGCTTTTGGATTTCACAGGCGAAGCGCTCGGCTATTGGATTTGGTACGGCGCCGATCCGATACAGGTGTTCACCGTCGATTATGATTTCTCCGACGGCATGCGGCCCGGTTGGTATGTCCTGATCGCAGGCGCCATCGTGACGCTCATCGGCCTCTGGCGGATGGTGCTGATGCCGCCAAAACCCCGCGTGGTGGGCGCAACATGACTCCACCATGGCCGCCCTCTAAGGCGGCCATGGTGAGAGCGCGATTTACTCGGCCGTCAGCAACGCCGGTTGCACGCCCAACTGCTCCACCAGCCGATCCAACTCCGCTTTCGCCGCCGCGTTCGAAAGCTGATGGCGTTCGGCCAGAATCAATTCGTTCTTCATCGAATGTTCCCAGCCCACCAGCTCGGTGACGCGCACTTTGTAACCGTGGGCTTCCAGATACAGCCCGCGCAAAACATTCGTGATGTGCGCGCCAAATTCGCGGCGCTGAATGGGATGGCGCCACAACTGGCGCAGCGGGCCCTTCGCGCCATCGAGCAGGCCTGAGACTTCCGCCTGGCAGCAGGGCACAAGCGCGATGTGTTTGGCGTTGTGTTTCAGCGCGAAGCGAATGGCGTCATCGGTTGCCGTGTCACAGGCATGAAGCGCTGTGACGATATCGACTTTGCCGCCCGGCAGCTGCGCGTCGCCAATGGCGGCGTGCACAAATTCCATCCGCTCGAAGCCGCAATCGCGTGCCAATTTGCGCGAAGCTGCAACCAGATCCTCGCGCGCCTCGATGCCGACAACGCGGCCTCGCCCGGCGGCCGCGAGCACCAGATCGTAGAGCACAAATCCCAAATACGATTTGCCCGCACCGCAATCGGCCAGCACCGGCTCGTCGTTCGTCGCCAACACATCATCAAGTGCGGGCTTCAACAGCTGCGCCAGATGCAGCACCTGCTTCAGCTTGCGCCGCGAATCCGCATTCAGCGCACCGTCGCGCGTAAGGATATGCAGCGCCTGTAGCAGCACCTTGGACCGCGCGAAATCGCCGCCCGGCCACAGCGTGGCGATCTCGTCTTCGGGCTTCGCTTTGGGCGTTTGCGGTTTTTGGCGTCGTTGCGGGTAGGGCATCGCGTTCGCTTATCAGCGAAGCGCCACACCCCACAAGCGACCCCTCAAAGAGCTGCCCTGCCCGTCTTGCCCACATCCGGCCTTGTGCCGGAAATCGCGGCCGCCGCCATCTTCACATAGGCGATGGCCCTGCCTGGGCCATCCCAGAACTCGCCCTCTTCCGGCGTGATCTTGATGACGCGGATGTTGGGATCTTCGGCACTGTCCCACCAGGCTTTCGCCGCCACCGACCACAGCTCACGGATCTTGGCGCGGTCATCCGACACCACCGCCGAGCCGCTGATCGAGACGTAGTCGGCCGACCCCGTGTGAAAGGCGAGGCAGACCTGATCGTCCGCCATGATCTCGGCGTCCTTGGCGCGGCGCGCATCGGTGAGCAGATACAGCGCGTGTTCCTCGCGCTTGGGCGTCACGCCCATCGGCCGGGCCCGCAGCCGCGCGCCGTTTTTCGTCACCAGCAGGCAGATGTGGCTACTCTTCACCATATCCCAGATGCGGGTTGCTGCGTCCTGTTCGGCCATGTCGTCCTCCCAAATCTCGGTATGTCTCAAGGGATGAACGGCTGGGCCAAGCGCTTGTTCCGCCAGCGTCTTCGGCGCGCCTTTACCTGGGTGGCCCCCGCCTCTATATCCCGCGCACACTTACGCAGTTTTCCGCCCGATGCCCGATCTCGCCCATATCCGCAATTTCTCCATCGTCGCCCATATCGACCACGGAAAATCGACGCTGGCCGACCGCCTGATCCAAGTCACCGGCGGGCTGACCAGCCGCGAGATGAAGGAGCAGGTGCTCGATTCCATGGATATCGAGCGCGAACGCGGCATCACCATCAAGGCGCAGACCGTTCGCCTGACCTACAAGGCCAACAACGGCGAAACCTACATCCTCAACCTCATGGACACGCCCGGCCATGTCGACTTCGCCTATGAAGTCTCGCGCTGCC
>CAIYRG010000227.1 GCA_903928515.1 uncultured Alphaproteobacteria bacterium
CCAGGCGCTGGCAACACGCTCCGATCTGGTCGGTTAAGATGTCGCCGAGGCCCTGACCAGACTGCAAGACCGCCTGCCGCCGTTTCCGACTGAACAAGCGGAAGAAGTGATCGAAGCCGATCTCGGCCGGCCGATCGAAGAATTGTTCGCTTCCTTCGACCCCGTGCCGGTTGCTGCGGCTTCCATCGCCCAGGTCCATTTTGCAACGACGATGGATGCCAACGGTGTCATGCGCGAGGTCGCGGTCAAGGTGCTACGGCCCGGTATCGAGGTAGCGTTCAGGCGCGATCTCAACCTCTTCTATTGGTTAGCGGAAAGAGCGAGTGCATTTCGCTCCTTCGATCGCTTCCGCCCGGTCGAAGTGGTTCGCACCTTCGCCCGCATCGCCGAAGGTGAGATGGACTTCCGGCTCGAGGCGGCAGCAGCTTCAGAGTTCCGAGAGAATTTCCTCGACGATCCGACCGTAAAGGTCCCGGAGGTCGACTGGCAACGTACCGGCCTGCGCGCGTTGACGCTCGAACGCGTCATAGGCGTTCGCATCGACGACCGCGCAGCGCTGCTGGCCGCCGGGCATGACATCGATGAAATCCTGCGGCGCGCCTCCGAACATTTCTTCAATCAGGTTTTTCGCGACGGCTATTTCCACGCCGACCTTCATCCCGGCAACCTGTTCGTCAACTCCGATGGCATCATCGTTCCAGTCGACTTCGGCATCATGGGCCGGATCGATATAGAGACGCGCCGCTTCCTCGGTCGCATGCTGCTCGGCCTCCTCACTGGCAATTATCAAGACGTTGCACAGGCCCACTTCGACATCGGCTTCATCCCGCGCGACCAGCCACGGGATGAGTTCGTGCTCGCTGTGCGCGCCATCGGTGAGCCGATCCGCGGCCTGCCGCTTTCTGAAATTTCGCTCGCACGGTTGCTCGGGCAACTCTTCGGCACTGCCAAACGCTTCAACATCGGCATCCAGCCGCAGCTTCTGCTCTTGCAGAAAACGATGATGGTAGCCGAAGGCGTCGGCCGCATGCTCAACCCCAACGTCAATATGTGGGAGTTGGCGCGCCCTCTGATCGAATCCTGGATGATCGCGAACATGGGCCCGGCAGCAGAGCTAAAAGCAGCGCTGACGACCACGCTTGCCCGCCTGCGTTCACTGCCCGCCACCTTGTCACAGTTCGAGTTCGCCGCCCGCGACTTGGCCGACGGCGGCGTTCGTCTTCATCCTGAAACCCTGCGCCTCCTCGCCGAGCAAAAGCGTCGTTCGCCAATCGTGCCAGCACTATGGGTGATCGCAGTTCTGCTGTTCTTCATCTGGCTCGCGATCTAGGCGCATGCCCGTCATCGCCATCTTTATCCTGACGTATCTCGGGATGGCAGCCGGGCAGATTCCGGGATTGAAGCTCGACCGCAGCGGCATTGCCCTCGTCGGCGCCATCGCGCTGATCGCGTTCGATCAGGTAACCCCAACCAAAGCTGCGGCTTTCATCGACCGACCGACCATCATGCTGTTGTTCGGCCTGATGATTGTCGCCGCACAGTTCGGCATTGCCGGCGTGTTCGAGGCGACCGCGCGGCGTATTGCCGCACTCGCAGACCACCCCCATCGCTTGCTCATTGCCATTATCGTCGTTTCTGGGGTGCTGTCAGCAGGACTTGCTAACGACATCATCGTCTTTGCCATGACACCGCTTCTCTGCACCGGCTTGCGCACGCGCGGCGTCAATCCCGTGCCATATCTGGTGGCGCTCGCCGCCGGCGC
>CAIYRG010000228.1 GCA_903928515.1 uncultured Alphaproteobacteria bacterium
CGGACCGCCGACGCGCGCGCCGGAGCCAATCACCACGTCGTCGCCCAGAAAGGAAAAGGCAATCGTCGCACCCGGCGCGATTTGCGTGTCGCGTCCGATGGCGACACCACGCCCGATCACTGCACCCGCACCAATGCGCGTGCGCGGACCAATTTCAACACCGGGGCCGATCACCGCGCCGCGCCCGAGCTCCACGCCTTCGCCAAGCTGCGCGCTCGGATGTACGTCCGTATCCTGCGTCGTGAATCCGTATTCGTCGTCGCCGTAGAACAGCCGCGCTGCCGCCGCGAAAGCATGCGGCACCGATGGCACGGCAATGGTCACGAGGCTTTGCGGCGCAGGGGCAGCGTTCTTTTCCGGTGTCAGGCACCAGCCGGCTTGCGTCTTGGCGAAATCCGGCTTGGCGCGGAAGCCGCCATCGAACAGCGACAGATGCTGTGCGCCTGCCTGCGCCAGCCCGGCGAGGTCGAAAATCTGCGCGGTCTCGTCCGCGCCGCTGGGGATCTGCGCGCCGATCCCGGCGCACAGGTCTTTCAAACTGACAGGCCCGCGATTGTTGAAGAACCGCGGATCGGCCATCGCTTCAAATCTCCGGAAAGCTCTGGGCTGCGGGCCCGAATTCTACTGCTTCGTGGGCGCGCGCAAGACCGGTGCCAAAGCGCCCGATGCGGGAGCCGCAACAGCAGCGCCGCCGCCTGGCATATTCACCTTCACATGCGGCAAAGCCTGATCGAGACGCTGGATGACATCGTTGGTGATGTCGATCTCGCCGGACGCGTACACAACCGCGCCGCGATCGAGCAGCACGTTGGCCCCGCGTTGGGACATCAATTCTTTCAGGATCGGCGTCAGCGTCTGTTCGACTTGGGTTTGGGCGTTGACGAGCGCTTGCTGAAGCTGGTTCTGGCGATCGCCCACGCGGCGCTGAAACGCCTGTTCCTTGGCCTGCAAATCCTTCTGCTTCTGCGCCTTCACGTCGGCGGAAAGCAGCGCGGTCTGCTGTTGGACATTCTGCGCTTCCATTTGCAGCCCTTGCTGCTGTGCGCGGAAATCGCCCTCGGCCTGTTTCGACAGCGCTTCCACCTGCATCATGATGTCTTTGCCGACAGCCGACAGACGCAGGATCGCCTGACGATCCACCGTCGCGATCTTGGTCGCGGGGAACGAACCCGGTGTGCCCGGAGTCGCGAACACGGTGGGCACTGTTTGCTGGGCAGCTGCGGCCGCGAACACCGCAGGCGCCGAGAAGCACAGAGACATCACTCCTAAGACCGTGCCCAGGAGGGGGATATTGCGGATCATGATTTTAGAACCTCGTTCCCGCGCTAAAGCGGATGGCCTGAATCTTGTCGTAACTCTCTTTGACGATGGGGTAGCCCACGTCAACTTCGACCGGACCGAACGGCGACTTCCAGTTGATCGCGACGCCGGCCGACACACGCGGCGCCAGATTGTCGACGATGTCCGTGCCCGGCGTGCGCTTCTCGGAGTTGCTGACCACGCCCAACGTGCCGAAATCGGAGAACAGCGACAGGTCGATGCCGTAGCTTTCCGGCAAGAACGGCGGCAGCCGCGTCGACACGGTGCCGATCGCGTAGAACTGGCCTCCCAGCGCCGGCTCGCCATACGATTTCAAATCGCGCGGGCCGATACCCGCGATCTTGAAGCCGCGGAAACTATCGCCGCCCTTAAAGAAGCGGTCGTTCACGCGAACGTCGTCACCGCCGTAGCCGGTGATCCAGCCACTCGACAGACGCAGCGTTTCCACCATCTGCCAGAACAGCGGGATGTAGTATTCGCCGTCGACCGCCGTGCGGACATATTTCAGGCTGCCGCCGATACCGGCGAGATCCTGACCGAAGGTGGCATCCCAGCCGCTGGTCGGCTTGATGGTGTCGTCGCGCACGTCATAGCTGTAGCTGTAGCCGACCGATGAGATCAGGTACGAGCCTGCCGCCAACTTGATTTCCTCGGCGGCATCGCTCGCCGCGGTGAGGTCTTCGTTGCTGAACGAATAGCGCAGCGTCATGCGGCCATATTCCGACATGGGGAATGTCAGGAAGGTCGAGATCTGCGACGTGTCCGAGGTGTAGCCCGAATAGTTGGTGTAGTCGGTCACCAATTTCAGCAACTCGACGCCCGCGCCAAGCGGCCGGTTCAGGAAGTACGGATCGGTATAACGGAAGTCGATCTGCTCCTGCAGGCTGCTCGCCGAAACGGCCGCGCGCAGGAACTGGCCCTTACCGAACAGATTGCGCTCCGTGTAGCTGAACTGCCCCAGGAACGAGTCGGCCGACGAGTAACCCGCGCCCAACGACAATTCGCCGGTCGGCTGCTCGGTCACGGCCACGTTCACCACGGTGCGATCCGATGTCGTGCCCGGCTCGTCGGTGATCGTCACGTCCTTGAAGAAGCCCAGCGAACGGATACGCGTGCGCGAACGGTCTTGCAGCACCTTGTTGAAAGCATCACCTTCCGACAGGCGCATTTCGCGGCGGATCACGTTGTCGGCCGTACGCGAGTTGCCGACGATGTTGATGCGCTCGATGTAAACGCGCGGGCCGGGATCGATGCGGTAGGTCACGCCGATGGTGCGCTTCTCGCGGTCACGCTCGATGCGCGGCCGGATATCGGTGAAGGCATAGCCCTGGCTACCGGCGGCAAGCGTCAACGCTTCAACCGAATTGTTCACGGCATTGGCGTCGTAATCGAGACCTTCGACCGAACTGACCAGCGGCAGAAGCTGCGGCTCCGTCAAATCCTTGATCTGCGAGTCGATGGCGATCTTGCCGAACTTGTAATGCTCGCCTTCGTCGATGGTGAAGGTGATGAAGAAGGCGCTGCGGTCGGGCGATAACTCGGCCACGGCCGATACAACGCGCACGTCGGCATAGCCGTGGTTCAGGTACCAGCGGCGGATCTGCTCGCGGTCAAAGGTGAGACGATCGGGATCGTAATTGTCGCTGGTGGAGAGGAATTTCCACCATTCCGATTCCGTGGTCGCGATCTGGCCGCGCAGATCGGCATCCTCGAACACCTTGTTGCCGATGAAGCTGATGCGCGCCACGCCGGTGCTTTGGCCTTCGTGCAATTCGAACACGAGATCGACGCGGTTCTGCGGACGCTGAATGATCTTGGGCTCGACAGTCGCGCCGAAGCGGCCCGAGCGGCGATACAGTTCGATGATGCGCTGAACGTCGGCCTGCACCTTGGCGCGGGTGAAGACGTTGCGCGGCTTGATCTGAACTTCTTTGGTCAGGTTTTCGGTCGTGATCTTGGAGTTACCCTCGAACGCCACCTGATTGACGATAGGGTTTTCCACCACGCTGACCGTCAGGACCGAACCGTCCCAATCGAGGCGCGCATCGGCAAACAGGCCGGTGGCGAACAGGGTCTTGAGCGATGCGTCCGACTTGGCGCCGTCATACGTCTGCCCCACCTGCACGGTGAGATAGGAGGTCACGGTATCGGGTTCGATGCGCTGCGTGCCGACCACTTCGATTCGCCGGATGATCGGCGCAGCTGCGGTCGCGGCAGGGGCTTGCGCGAAAGCCGGAGCGGCAATGCCGCCCGCGAACAGAAGTGCGGTTACGACAAGGCAATAGCGCACGAAAAGTAGGCCTCTTCCGGTCATCAACACGCCTTTACTTTTCGCCTTTGCCGGGCGCCTGAAATGGGCCGCCGGAAGTTCGTATAGGATTTTAGTTCGGAACAGGATTTTTCAGAACAAATTGAATCGAGCAAGATCGTTAAAGGTCGCCAATAGCATCAGACATAGGACCAATGCCAATCCAATTCGGAAGCCGACCTCCTGCGCGCGTTCCCCCAGGGGACGCCCCAAAACCGCTTCGCATGCATAATATAGAAGATGCCCGCCGTCGAGAACTGGAATCGGGAAAAGATTGAGAAGTCCGATACTTACCGACAAGACAGCGGCAAGATTGATGAGCGGCAGGAAGCCCAGATGGGCCACATCCCCCGACACTTTCATGATGCCGATAGGGCCGCTCAATTGGCGGGTGCTTTCCCGGCCAGAGACCACTCTGGTTAAATACGTCATCGTCTGATCGACGATGTACCAGGTGTGCTTCACGGCCAAGCCGGTGGCGGCCACGGGCCCAAAGCGCACCAGGGTCGTATTTTCGGTCGATTGCAATCCCAGCCGCGGCTGCTTGTCCTTGCCGCCGATAGGGTCGTCGACCTCCACCAAGCGCGGAACGGCATGCAGCACCACTTGCGCCCCGCTGCGGGCCACCATGATCGTCAGCGGCGTGCCGTCATTCTCAGAAACGATGCGCTGCACATCGAGGAAGTCGCTGATCGCCTGTCCGTCGACGGACAAAATCCGGTCGCCATGCTGGAAGCCCGCGTCGGCGGCGGCCGTGCCCGGCTGCACCTTATCGACAATCGGCTGCACCACTTGGCGGCCGAACAC
>CAIYRG010000229.1 GCA_903928515.1 uncultured Alphaproteobacteria bacterium
TGACGAAGAAGATCGCGCGCCACGAGAAGCTCCCGGCCAGCGCCGCCGAGGTCCAGCCCGCCGCCGAGCCGCCGATGACCACGCCGGACAGGCATAGCGACATCACCAGGGCCCGCCGCCGCCGGGGCGAGAATTCGGCGGCCAGGGCCAGCACGTTGGGGGCGAGCCCGGCCAGGCTCATCCCGGTCAGGAAGCGCAGCCAGAACATCTCGGTGAGGTTGGAGGCCAGCATCGAAGCGAAGGAGAACAGGCCGAACCATATGCAGCCCAGCACGATGGCGCGCTTGCGCCCGTACTTGTCGCCCAGCCAGCCGAACGCCGGGGCGCCGACGAAATAGGCCCATAGGCTGGCACTGAACACGATGCCGAGCGCGGCGCGATCGACGTGCCACTCCCGCACGATCGAGGGCGCCGCATAGGCCATGCTCAAAATGTCGTAACCATCGGCGAAGGTGGCCAGCCAGCCGAGTACGATCAGCCCGACATTGAACCAGCCGAATTTCTGCTCGTCGACCACCTGGCTGACGTTGATCGATTGAGTACCGTTCATGGCACGCCTCCCCTTGCGGGGCGTCGCCGAGACGGCGAAGGCTTGGCGCCTTTACGTCCCCTTCGGGCGATGATGGGCCGCGCCGGCCACCACCGCAACTGCGGCAGAAACGGTGAACGGGTATGTTGCATGAAGCGGCTACTTTCACCATCGCTCCCACTGCTTTTCCAGGTGGCAGCGTTCCCCTAGGATGTTCTGGGGCCGCACCGTCGAACCGAGGAGTCGGCATGACGAAAATCGTCTTTCTCGCGGTATGGCTGGGCGCCGCCTTGTGTTCGGGTATGGCCTCCGCCGCTGGCATAGATTGTACGAAGGCTAGAATGCCGCTCGATGCGCTGATTTGCGGACAGCCGCAACTTATCAACGATGATGACGTACTGGACGCCGTCTATCAGGTCGCGCTGCAAATGGACGACGACAACCAGCAACACCTCCTTCGCCTGGATCAACGTCATTGGCTGGCGCAATTCCGAGGCGCCTGTCCGCTTCCAGGCGGAAGCCCCGATCCCCAGACCACGGCTTGCCTTCGGAAGATCTATGAGGATCGCCAAGCCCATTTACGCGACTACATCATTGCCACGGCAGAAAGGGCCGCCAAACCCTACTCGTTAGGCCCATATACATTCAAGAACCTGCACTTCGTCTACAAGGAGAAGAGCACTTCCGCGGAAGATTCATATAGGGACGGCTACCGGTACACGTCCGACGTCACGGCGCTGCAAATCATATCGCCAGTCAACCTTTCGACTAGAGATTGGAATGCCGAGCAGCTTCCCAAGCTCGATCACATGGGCAACCGGAAGTTCCACGGTCCGGACCCGTTCGACGGCTGCGTGGGAGAAGATGAAACCGATGAACGCGTCGTACTCGCTTCAACGAGGCTCCTGACCGTTGAGAAGGACGTTTCCGGATATTGCCAGCCTGCCGCACACCCCTTCAGCAATGAGGAAAGCGATACCTATGTGATATCCGCCGAGGGCATGAGGCCGCTCTCGGAAAGCGACCTATTCAACCCAGGGGGTGGCTGGGAGCAAGCGGTCATCGATTTTTGCGTCGCCTCGCTGCGCCGGCAGATGCCCGACGAGACAATTGATGAGGGAGAGGTCGCAACCACGGCTCTCGCAGTTGAGAACTGGCGCTTATTGGCGGGAGCCATTTCCATCGACTTCGATCAAATGCCTAGCTACGCCGACGGTGATCACATGGTCGTGATCACCCGCGACGACATCAGGGCTTTCCTGCGCCCCGACGCCCCGTTCCCGGAAGACACTGATTCGAAGTGAAGTCAGGTACGCCTCAACGCCCTACTCGTGCCCCATCGCCTTGTTCACGGCGCCGACCCAGTTCTTGGCCTGGGTGGTCATCGCCACGTAGTCGCTGGAGATGCCCACGAACTTGAAGCCGCGCTTGATGAATTGCTGCGCCTGCTCGGCGTTGCGCGCCATCATGCCCACGATGATGTCGCGCTTCAGGCACACCTGGAGAACATGCTCGATCGCCATGTCCACCTCGGGGTCTATGGCCTCCCTGCCGATCGGGCGGCCCATCGACTGGGCGAGGTCGCCGCTGCCGATATAGATGCCATTGATGCCGTCGACCGCGACGATGTCCTCGATGTTCTTCACCGCTTCCGCGGTCTCCACCATCGGGAACACGTTGATGAAATCGTTGGCGGTCTTGAGGTAATCCTGGCCGTAGATCATCGAGGGGCGGAGCGGACCCATCGAGCGTTCGCCGCGCGGCGGGTATTTGGCATAGCGCACCAGCTGCTCGGCCTGGGCCCCGGTATTGATCATCGGGCAGGTGACGCCGAGCGAGCCCGAATCCAGCACCTTCATGATGATGGCGGCGTCGAGCCAGCCCACCCGGCAGAGCGGCATCACGCCCGACGCGGTCAGCGCCTGGAGCATCTGGATCGCCATGTCCTCGCCGATCAGCCCGTGCTGGAGGTCGAGCGTCACGCAATCCCAGCCGCAGCGCGAATAGAACTCGGCCGAGAAGGCGCCGGGCATCTGGCAGTAGCCGTTGAGCACATAGCCCTTCTTGGCGATCCGTTCCTTGAGGCTGGCGACGGGCATGGATGTTTCCTCCGTTTGAATTGTGATCGGAGAATAGACCCGGCTTTGCCGTCCTCGCAATGAGGAGAGCGGGCTGGTAAGCTGTTTTGAACCAAGCAGTTCGCTCGATCCAACGGGCGACGGCCAAGCAGTTGAACAATGATTGCGGGAGGTTCGGATGGCCGCCGATGGAACCATGTTCCACAAGATCTGGCGTCGCCATGTGGTGTCGGACCTGGGCGACGGCTTCGCGCTGATCCATGTCGACCGGCACATCCTCCACGATCTCTGCGCCCGCTCCTTCCCCA
>CAIYRG010000230.1 GCA_903928515.1 uncultured Alphaproteobacteria bacterium
AGTTCGGCCATCTGCGCCGTGATCCGATCGCGCAGAAGATGCGGTTGGGCTTCCGCCAGTTTCTGCGCTTCGCCGGTGAGGCGTTCGACTTCGGCGATCTGCGCCAGCAACACGGTTTCCAGCTTGCCGCCTTCGGTCTTGCGCGCTTCGACCAGCAGATCGAGCGCATCGGCAAAGCTCGCCAGCAATGCGGCATCGCGGGCCATGCGCGCGGCATCGTCTAGTACGCCGGTTTCTTCCTGGATAATCACGCCGCGCAAAGCCAGCAGCCCATCGACTCGGGCAGGGGCGAGCCCTGTTTCTTCCGCCACGCGCTGCGCTATGCGCACGGCATCGGCGAGTGCCGCGGCGTCCACGCGAAAGCCGCGTCCTGTATCTTCGGTCGCAACCGTCAGAACAGCCTGCAGCGAGCCGCGCTTGAAGCGTTCATTGGTAAGCTGGCGAGCGCCGCTCTCGAGTCCCTCGAAACCCATGGGCAGGCGTAGCCGCATGTCGAGCGCGCGGCCGTTCACGCTCTTGGCTTCCCAGCGCCAGCGCAACGGGCCGTGTGCGCCACGTGCTTCGCCAAAGCCGGTCATGCTGATCAGAGCCATATCGCTATTCCACGAGTCGTTGGCCCGAACTTAGCCCCCGTGGCCAAGCCTGTCATTCCGGCAAAAACGGGCGGGCCGAAACGGGACGCTTTAGTGCTGGCTCTGGATCTGCCGCCACTTGGCGACGTTCTTGTTGTGCTCTTCCAGCGTGGCGGCGAAGGAACTGCCACCCGTGCCGTTGGCCACGAAATAGAGATCCTTCGTGTCGGGCGGATTGAGCACGGCCAGGATCGCCTCGCGGCTGGGATTGCAGATGGGCGAGGGCGGCAATCCGTCGATCTGGTACGTGTTGTAAGGATTGGGTGCCGCCATCTCGCTGGCGCGGATGTCGTGCCCGAGCGGCACGCCGCCGGTGAGTCCGTAGATGATCGTGGGGTCGGATTCGAGCTTCATGTGCAGACGTAGCCGGTTCACGAACACCGATGCCACATGGGGGCGTTCCTGCGCCAGGGCAGTTTCCTTCTCCACGATGGAGGCGAGGATCAACGCCTGTTGCGGACGTTCATAGGGAAGATCGCCGGTCCGTTTTTCCCAATGCTCGGTGAGCAAATCGGTCTGGGCTTTTTCCATGCGCGCCAGGAGTTCGGCGCGCGTCGTGCCGCGCACGAAGAGATAGGTTTCCGGCAACAGCGTGCCTTCAGGCGGCGTTGGCGGCGTGTCGCCTTGCAGCACCGGGTCGGCGGCAATGATCGCCAATGCGGCGGCCGAGGTCAGACCTTCGGCGACGGTGAGTTTGTGCTGCAGCACCTGGCCGTGGACCATCATGTCGATGATCTTGGCTTCGCTGGCGCCTGCCGGAAAACCATATTCGCCGGCTTGCAAATTCGTTTGGTGGCGGCGCGTCGCACCGGCGCGGAACGCCAGCGGATACTGGATCGCGCGCGCGTCGGCCAATTCTTGCGCGATGGCGCGCAGCGATGTTCCGGGTGCGACGACGACAACCGTCTCCTGTGACGACGGGCCGGGTGCGTCGTAAAATTGCGCTTCCCATTGCAGCGCCAGGTAACCAGCGCCCACAGCAATTGCGACGATAAGAAGGAGCGAGGCGAGGAAACGCATCGCTTCGTTGCGCTATTCCGCCGCCACGAGGACGAGCGAAGCGTTGGTGCCGCCGAAGCCAAAGGAATTGGAAAGCACGGCTTGGATGTGGCGCTTCTTCGGCGTGTGGGGGACGAGATCGAGTTCGGTCTCTACCGAAGGATTGTTGAGGTTCAGCGTCGGCGGTGCGATCGGATCGCGGATGGCGAGCACCGAGAAAATCGCTTCCACCGCACCGGCCGCACCGAGCAAGTGGCCGATGGAGGATTTGGTGGACGACATGGAAATCTTGCCGGCGGCGCTGCCGAACAGACGTTCCACGGCGCGCAGCTCGATTTCATCGCCCAGCGGCGTCGAGGTGCCGTGCGCGTTGATGTAGTCGATGTCGCCGGGCTCAAGGCCTGCGCGCTTCAGCGCCATGCGCATCGAACGGAAGCCGCCATTGCCGTCTTCGGCGGGGGCTGTGATGTGGTGCGCGTCGCCCGAAAGGCCATAGCCTTTCACTTCGGCATAAATCTTCGCGCCGCGCGCTTTCGCATGCTCGTATTCTTCGAGCATCACAACGCCGGCGCCTTCGCCCATCACAAAGCCGTCGCGATCCTTGTCGTAAGGGCGCGAGCCTTTTTCGGGAGTGTCGTTGAAAGCCGTGGAGAGGGCGCGGCAAGCCGCGAAGCCCGCCATGCCGATGCGGCACACGGCCGATTCCGCGCCGCCCGCCAGCATCACGTCGGCGTCATCCAGCGCGATCAACCGCGCGGCATCGCCGATGGCGTGCGCGCCGGTGGAGCAGGCCGTCACCACCGCGTGGTTCGGGCCTTTGTAGCCAAAGCGAATGGAGGTGTAGCCGGAGACGAGATTGATGAGACGGCCGGGAATGAAGAAGGGGCTGACCTTGCGGGGGCCTTTTTCTTCCAGAATGAGTGCTGTCTCGGCGATGCCTTGCAGACCGCCAATGCCCGAACCGATCAGAACGCCCGTGCGTTCACGCTCGTCTTCGTTTTTTGGCTCATAGCCGGAATCGGTCACCGCTTGCTGTGCGGCGGTCAGGCCGTAGGTGATGAAGTCGTCGATCCGGCGTTGTTCTTTGGGGTCGACCCACTGATCGGGATTGAACGTGGCATCCGAACCGTCGCCGCGCGGCACTTGGCACGCGATGCGGCAGGGCAGGTCATCCACCTTGAAGTTGGTGATGACGTTGGCACCCGATTGGCCAGCGAGGAGCCGCTGCCACGTCTCTTCGACGCCGCAGGCGAGCGGGCTGACCATACCCAATCCGGTGATGACGACACGACGCATGGTTCTAAAACAAACAAGCCGAGGAACCGTTCACTTAAGGCTCCCCGTCTCGTCGCCTTATCTCGCCGTTTTTAAGCCTGGGCTTTTTCGATGAACTTCACGGCGTCGCCGACGGTCACGATGGACTCCGCCGCGTCATCCGGAATTTCAACGCCGAATTCTTCTTCGAACGCCATAACCAGCTCGACGGTGTCGAGGCTGTCCGCGCCCAGGTCTTCGATGAAGCTGGCTCCGTCGACGACCTTCTCGGCGTCAACATTGAGATGCTCAACTACGATCTTCTTAACCCGGTCAGAGATGTCGCTCATTTGTACTTGCCTCTTGAATGGTTGAACGCGTTTGCCTCTGACAGCGAGCCCGCGTTTCCGGCTAATCCGTCCTGATGAATGGCGCCGGGGAGTACGGCGAAGATTGCGCGCTGTCTATCACAAAGATTGCGGCTGCGCCAATAAGCCATGTTCCCTTACGAATCAATAAGTTGGCCTGTGGAGAAGTCGCCGCGCGTCAAGCCCTCCGCGCATCAAATCATCGCCATGCCACCGTTAACGTGCAGAGTTTGGCCTGTCACATAGGCTGCTTCGTCGCTGGCAAGGTAGGCCACGGCCGAGCCGATCTCGCCCGAGGCGCCGAGCCGGCCGGCCGGAATGCGTCCCATGATCGTGGATTTCTGGTCCTCGGTCAGCACGTCCGTCATGGGCGTGGCGATGAAGCCGGGCGCCACGCAATTCACGGTGATGTTGCGCGAGGCGACTTCGGCGGCAAGCGATTTGCTCATGCCGACAAGGCCAGCCTTCGTCGCCGCATAATTGCCTTGGCCGGGATTGCCCGTCGTGCCCACCACGGAGGTGATCGAGATGATGCGGCCCCAGCGCTTCTTCATCATGTTGCGCAACACGGCGCGCGACAGATGAAAGGCGGAGGTGAGATTCACCGTCAGCACTTTTTCCCACTCTTCGTCTTTCATACGCATGAAGAGATTGTCTTTGGTGATGCCGGCGTTGTTCACCAGGATATCGATGGGCGCGCCGAGTGCGGCTTCCGCATTTTTGGGAAGCTCATCCACTTGCGTCATGTCCGACAGATCGCACGCGACAGGGAAGGCGCGGCTGCCCAGTTCGCTTTGCAACGCCGTCAACGCCTCCATGCGCGTGCCGGAAATCGCAACGCTCGCGCCTTGCGCGTGCAGCGCCTTGGCGATGGCGTTGCCGATGCCGCCCGAAGCGCCGGTGACAAGCGCGGTCTTGCCGGAAAGATCGAACATGAAGCTGTCCTCGAAACGAGATGGGGAAGTTAGGTAGGCGAAATCGAGCCGGTGTAACGGACGGTGGGTTCGCCGCCTTGACCCTTCACCAATTCACCAATGCGGAAGGCACGTTCGCCCGTGTCGCCGAAGGCGTCGATGATCTGGCCGGCTTTGTCCGCCGCCGCCACGACAATCAAACCTACGCCGCAATTGAAGGTGCGCAGCATCGCGGCATCGTCCAGGCCTGAGGCATCGCGCAACCAGCGGAAGACGTGGGGCATGTGCAGCGCGCCGAGATCGATGCTGGCGTCGAGATGGTCGGGCAACACGCGCGGCAGATTGTCGGTGATGCCGCCGCCGGTGATGTGCGCCATGCCTTTGACGCCGCCGGTGCGGATGGCGGTGAGGCCGCTCTTCACGTAGAGCCGCGTCGGCACAAGCAGTGCATCGCTTAGTGATTGCGGTGCGAATGGGGCGGCGGATGCGTAACTCAATCCGCTGCTGGCGACGACTTTGCGCACCAGCGAGAATCCGTTGGAGTGCACGCCGGATGAGGCGACGCCAATCAACACATCGCCGGGGTGCATGTGATCGGTGCGCGGCAACACCTGATCGCGCTCAACCGCGCCCACGGTGAATCCGGCGAGATCGAAATGGCCTTTGCCGTACAGGCCGGGCATCTCCGCGGTCTCGCCGCCGATCAGGGCGCACGCACATTCCTTACAGGCCCTGGCCACGCCTTCGATCACGATGGCGGCGGACTCGACGTCCAATTTTCCGGTGGCGAAATAATCGAGGAAGAAGAGCGGCTGCGCGCCTTGCACGATCACGTCGTTCACGCACATGGCCACGAGGTCTTGCCCGATGCCGTGGAAGTTTCCGGTCTCAATGGCGCTGAGCAGCTTGGTGCCCCCGCCGTCGGTCGAGGCCACCAGCAGCGGGTCTTTGAAGCCCGCCGCCTTTACATCGAACAATCCGCCGAAGCCGCCGAGGGAGGCGTCGGTTCCGGGCCGGGCGGTCGCCTTCGCGGCGGGCGCGATTCGCGAAACCAGCGCTTCGCCCGCATCGATGTCGACGCCGGCGTCTTTATAGGTGACGGGGTTTTTGCCTGGTTCCATGGGCCCACGGTTTAGGCGGACGCCTTGGTTCGTTCAAGCCTCGTTCAGCTTGGCGCACATAACGTCGGGAGGCTCACTTTGACACGGTCTAAGCTTTCCCCGTTGCTGCCGGAGTTGATGAGCGAAGATTCACGGTCTTTCGCACCCCAGAGGGCATACCCTGGAGGGGGCGCTTCGTGGAGGTTTTGCGAATGGCATTATCCTTGGAAGGCGCAATTGCCGCCAACCGCTTCGGTCTCGGCGCTCGCCCCGGCGAGATTGACGAGGCATCGCGGAACCCGAAAGCCTGGTTGAAAGCACAGCTTGTCGCGGGTGATTCCGCAGATTCGTTCGCAGGGCTCCCAAGTGCGGCCGATCAGATCGCCAAGCTCACACAGCGCGACCAGGAGCGCCGCGCGGCGGGGGGCAAGCCCGATCCGGAACTCATCAAGCAATATCTGATGGAGGAGCGGCAAGAATATCTGCACGAGATGGCGGTGCGCTTCCTTACCGGCTTTTCCACGCAGCAATCGTTCCGCGAGCGCCTTGTCCGGTTTTGGAGCAACCATTTTGTCGTTTCGACGGCCAAGGGCCAGACCATCGGTTTGATCGGGCCATTCGAGCGTGAAGCCATCCGCCCGCACGTGACGGGCAAGTTCGCCGACATGCTGCAAGCCGTCGAACATCATCCCGCGATGCAGCTCTATCTCGACAACGCGCAATCCATCGGGCCGGATTCGATGGCGGGCAAAGCGGCAGGCAAGGGCCTCAACGAAAATCTGGGCCGCGAGATTCTGGAACTGCACACGCTTGGCGTCGATGGCGGTTACACGCAGAACGATGTCATCGCGCTCGCCAAAATCCTTACCGGCTGGAGCATCGATCGCGGACCTCCGGCGATGCAGATGCGGCCACGTCCGGTTGCGAATTTCTTCGGCGCACGCCGGATCAATGTCGTGGATAGTCCGGCGGATGGCGGCTTTCGGTTTTATCCGCCGCGTCACGAGCCGGGCCAAAAGACGCTGCTCGGCAAATCCTATGACGAAGGTTATCAGGGCGGCATCGATGCGCTGAACGATCTCGCGCGTCACCCAGCAACTGCGCACCACATCGCCACCAAACTGACGGCGCATTTTATTTCGGACATACCGCCCGAGGCGTCGGTAAAACGCGTTGCGGCTGTCTTCCAGAAAACGGATGGCGATTTGCGCGCGGTGAGTGAAGCGATCATCGACGATCCGGCCGCGTGGCAGGCGCACGCACAAAAGATCCGCACGCCGGTGGAATTTGTCACCGCGACGTTCCGCGCCATCGGCGACGACCGCCTTAGCGCGCTCGATGAAAAGACCGTGCAGCCCTTGATCCAATCGGCGCGCGCGATGGGCGAGGCGCCGTTCTCTGCGACATCGCCGAAAGGCTATCCGGACGAAGCCGCCGCCTGGACCGGTTCCGATGCCGTGCTCGAACGGGTCGAATGGGCCAATGCTGTGGCCAACC
>CAIYRG010000231.1 GCA_903928515.1 uncultured Alphaproteobacteria bacterium
CTTCATCATCATCTTCATAACTCAGAGTTCGACTTCTACCGCTATATGGCGGAATTGACAACTTCTCATAGTCAGTCATACTGCTACGGCAACAGGGGCAGGTCTCAGACTTCAGAACCCAGGTGCCGATACCGTCAAACCGCAAATAGATTACACCACTCAGTCCCTGCGCCGAAATTCAGCCGCATGAATTGCTTTATTTCGAAGTCTCACAACGCTCCACCACCTGGATTCCCTTCCCTCACCCGCCGATGGCGGGCTCGCCGGGAATGACGAACCATTGGATTATGAATTCCAAAGCAAAAGGCCCGCTGCTGCCAGCGGGCCTTTTGGTATTTCCGAACCTAGGAGGCGCTTTAAGCCTTCTGGTCGTCTGTCTTCAGAGCCGCCATGCCGGCGCGGACATGCGCAGGCGTCATCGGCGCGCGACGAACGCGCACGCCGGTGGCTTCGAACACAGCGTTCGCGATAGCGGGACCAACCATGCGGATGGCAGTTTCACCGGCGCCCGAAGACTTGTCCTTCTTGTTCTCGACCAGCACCACATCGATCGTTTCGGGGACGTCGCCGATTTCAATCACCGGATAGGTCGCCCAGTCCACGCTCGTGACGTTCTGGCGGTTGAAGTTCACTTCTTCAATTGTCGAGCGGCTGATGCCTTGGATGACGCAGCCTTCGATGACGTTCTTGATCATGAACGGGTTGATGACCAGACCAACGTCGTGGGCCAGCACAACCCGCTTTACCCAAACCTTGCCGGTCTGCGGATTCACTTCGACGTCGGCAACCGCAGCCGCGAAGCCCGCCGAACGCTGGGCATAGGCGACACCCTGGCCCGTCATCACGTCACCATTCTGACCGCGGCGCGTGCCATGCGGACCGGTTTTCCAGCCCGCCTTTTCCGCCGCCGCTTTGATCACGCCGATGTCGCGGGCGTTCTTGGTCTTGTCGAGATGGCGGATGCGGTACTCGACCGGATCGGCACCCGCCGCGAACGCGCATTCGTCGATGAACGATTCCGACGCGAAGGTGAGCTGCGGGCCCAGCGGATCACGCATATGCGTGGTGCGCAACGGCGAGTTGGAAGGCAACAAAGGAGCAATCGTGTCCCAACCATAACGTTTGTTGGCGACCACATAGCCGTCATTCGGCACGCCGAAGATCGGCGGTGTCGCCGGCTTAAAGCCAGTCAACTGACCGGCCAGCGTGTCGCCAGGGTTGCCCTCGTGCTGTGCGAATTCGAGGCGCGAGAAACCCTTGGCGTGATAGTCGATCGCGACCATGTTGCCCTGCGCATCCAGCGCGGCTTTCACCGTGTGCACCGACGGCGGGGCTTTCGGGTCCCACTGCGTACCTTCGAAGCGCATGTACTGCACGCGCACCGGCTTTCCGATGACTTGCGACATGACGACCGCATCCATCAACGCATCGCCATCGTCGTTGCGGCCGTAAGAACCCGGTGCGGGCAGCGAATGCACCAGCACTTTCTCTTGCGGCAGATTCAGGATGGTCGCCACGCCTTGCACCGAGAAGTGCGGCTTGGGCGAACCCGTCCAGCATTCCATGTGATCGGCATGCACGTCGGCCACACCACAGCCACCGCCCATCGAAGCGTGGCTTTGGAACGGCCATTCATACTCGGCCTGCACCACTTTCGCAGCGCCTTGGAAGCCGCTGTCGATATTGCCGACATTGACTTCGTTCTGGTTTTTGTTCGACGGCGCCTGGCGAATGTAATCGTACAGATTGGCCTGATCGGGGAAGACATCCTTCGCCGGAGACCACTGCACTTTCAGCTTCTGCTGTGCCTGGATCGCACCCCATTCGGTGTTTGCGACGACGCCAATGAAATCGCTTTTGCGCACCACTTGGGCGCCGGCAATTCCCGCGAGGCTGGATTCATCGACCGACACGATCGTTGCGCCGGCATAAGGCGGACGAATGGCACGGCCATGCACCATGCCCTTCACCTTGATGTCTTGCACATAGTCTTTGTTGGCAAAGACCTTGCCCGGAATGTCGTAGCGCGGATAGGCCTTGCCGATGATCTTGAATTGGTCGGGCGTTTTCAGCGGCGCTTTCGCGGTGAGCGACAGCGTGTTGCCGATCTGCTTGTTCCAATCGATATCGGCGTTGAACGATTTGCCGCCGAGCAACTGGGCATAGGTGATCTTCTGTTTCGGATTGGCAGTGACTGTGATCACGCCGTCGGCGACCGACAACTTGTCGATGTCCGTCTTGAAATGATCGGCCGCGTTCATCAGCAGCACGCGGCGCGCTTCAGCCGCAGCATTGCGCAGCGCAAGCCCGGCATTCGAGACACCCGTGGAACCTGAGATGTCGCCCTGGTTGACCGTCTTCGACATGTTCGACATTTCGACGTCGACCCATTCGAACGGCACATCGAGTTCTTCGGCGACCATCTGGCCTATGGCGCTGTCGGTACCCTGACCGACGTCGATCTTGCCGAAATAGACGGTGACGCGGCCTTTCTTGTCGAGCGCGAGCCAGGAATCCAGCTTGGTCGGATCGATCAACGACGGCGGCGTAGCGGCGGGCGCCGCAGCGGGCGGCGGCGGCGCGGCGCCAGCGGTTTGGGCCAGCGCGGATTGATCGTAAGCCAATGCAACGATAAATGCGGCGCTGCCTTGAACGATGCTGCGGCGTGACGGCTTGAAACTGTCTTTGTCGGGTTTGACGGTCATAAGGTTCTCCCTACGCCATCGCCTTGGCGGCCCGCTTCACAGCGCGGATGATCGCCATGTGCGTACCGCAACGGCATTTCAGTCCGGCCATGGCCGTGCGGATCTGCGCGTCGGTGGGGTTCTTATTGGTCTTCAGGAACGCAGCCGCCGTCATCATCCAGCCGTGGATGCAGTAACCGCATTGCGGCACCTGCTCGTCGATATAGGCCTGCTGGATAGGATGCGGTTTCTCCGGCGTGCCGAGACCCTGCAGAGTGACGACTTCATGGCCGGCCGCTGCGGACGTGGGAACCACGCAGGAGCGCACGGCTTGCCCATCGATATGCACGGTGCACGCGCCGCATTGCGCCAAGCCACAACCGAAATGCGGGCTGCGCATGCCGAGATCGTCGCGCAGCGCATAGAGCAGCGGCATATCGGGCTCGACATCGACGGTATGCGTATGACCATCGACCTTCAGGGTGAATTTCTGGGTCATGGGACCTCTCGACCTCCTAGGGTGACAGCGGGTTTATCCCGCTTGTCCTAAATCTGTTCGCGGAACCTACATTTTGCTCTCTTGGGCGCGCGCCAGCAAGGCGGCTGGCATCCAAATATTGGTTGGAAAGGCCCTTATTTTTAGAGGGGTTAGAAGAAACTTACAGGCGCTCTAAAGCGTCGCGGGGAAGCGTTATTTGGAAGCGAATTCCGCCATAAGCTGAACGCTATGTTCGCCCAGCGCGGGAACTCTGCCGAATTCCGGCAACGTATTGTCGAAAATCGCGCCCGGCGCGAGGTAGCGGACAGGGCCCGACGGCGTCTCCACCTCAATGTAACGATTCTGCGGATGGCTTACGAGATCGTCCATCGTGGACACGCGGCCATAGGCGATTTTCGCCGCTTCCAGTCTGGCCACCATCGCGTCGCGCGTAGCTTGCGCGAAGATGCCGGCGACCAGGGGATCGAGCGTCGAACGGTTGGCCATACGCTGGATGTTGGTCGCAAAACGCGGATCGCTCACCCAATCCGGGTGCCCCAGCACCTCGGTGCAAAGTACGGCCCATTCACGGTCGTTCTGGATCGAGATGAGCACGAACAGGCCGTCGTGGCAGGGAAACGCACCATAGGGCGCAATGGTCGGATGGTTCAGTCCGTTGCGCGCCAGCGTGTGGCCGCCATACAGGTACTGCATGTAGGGAATGTTCATCCAGTCGGCGATCGCGTGATAGAGCGAGACCGAAATGTGCCGCCCTTGGCCCGTAATGCTGCGGCCGATTAAGGCCTGCAGCACAGCTTGAAATGCCGTCATCCCGGCGGCGACGTCACAGACCGACACGCCGACACGCGCCATACCCTGCTGGTTGCCGGTGATCGAGGACAACCCGCTTTCCGCCTGCACAAGCAGATCGTAGGCCTTGAGATCGCGTAGCGGGCCTTCCTCGCCATAGCCCGAAATCGAGCAGGTAATGAGCTTCGGATATCTCTTCCGCAGCGCCTCCATGTCGAAGCCCAGACGCGCCACGGCGCCGGGAACCAGATTCTGGATAAACACATCGGCCTGGCCGATCATGTTCGCCATCACGGCGCGGTGATCCTCGCGCTTGAGATCCAGGCAGACCGATTCCTTGCCACGGTTGAGCCAGACGAAATAGGCGCTCTCGCCCTTCACCATGTGATCGTAGCCTCGGGCGAAATCGCCCTCGGGGCGTTCGATCTTGATCACCCGCGCGCCGGCATCCGCCAGACGGCCCGAGCAA
>CAIYRG010000232.1 GCA_903928515.1 uncultured Alphaproteobacteria bacterium
GATCAGCCATGCGTCCGCGGGTGCTCAAGCGAGTGTTCATGTGCGCCTCCTCTGTGTATTTTGCCGGAAAATATATAGAATGAGCCGAGGCAAGGCAAAGCGAGGGAAAACCCGCGGCCGGGCCCGATAAGCCAAAAAACGATAAAACGGCGGCGGGGAGAGCGGAGATGGGGCGGATTCAGCCCAAGGTCTGTGTTTTGGCAGTGGCGATGGCCTCGGTCACCGTTCTGGCCTCGACCGTCGCGGCTCAATCGCTTGAAAGCATCTACAAGGCCAACGGTCTGAAATTCGTCATCGCCGCAGGTGCTGGCGGTGGTTACGACGTCTACGGCCGCGTTCTTGCCCGTTACATCGGCCGTCATCTGCCCGGAAGTCCCAACGTCGTTGCCCAAAATATGCCTGGTGCGGACGGGCTCAAGGCGACCAACTACATGTTCAACGTGGCGCCTAAGGATGGCAGCGTCATCGGCAACACCTACGCGACAATGACGCTTCAGCCGCTGTTCACCAATCAAGGCGTGCAGTTCGATCCGTTGAAACTCAATTGGCTCGGCAGCATGGGTAAGCAGAATGCGCTCTGTGTCACTTGGGCGACGAGCTCGATCAAGACCATCGCCGATGCCCAGGCGACGGTCACGACTGTTTTCTCGACAGGTGCTGCCGGCAGCCGGACGACGGTGCCGAAGATTCTCAACGCCGTGATCGGCACCAAGTTCAAGGTCATCACCGGTTATGACACGGCCGGCGCCAGCCTCGCGGTGGAGCGCGGTGAGGTCGATGGTCTGTGCGGTGTTTCCTACGCCACGCTCATGGCGTCCAACCCGAGTTGGCTGATTGACAAGCGCGTCAACGTGTTGGCGCAGTTTGCATTGGAGAAGGATGCGCACGTTCCCGATGTGCCGATGGTCCTCGATATGGTGAAGGATGCCAAGGATCGTCGGTTGCTAGACCTTATTTTGGTGGTTCAAGAAGTTGGCCGACCGGTGATCGCACCCCCGGGGCTGCCGCCCGACCGCCTTGCTGTACTGCAAGATGCCTTCGTGGCAACGATGAAAGACCGCGAGTTTTTGACTGAGGCGGAGAGGCTTAAGCTCGAACTCGGTATGATCGATCATAAGGAGATCGAGGCACTCCTCAAAACGGCCTATGCGTCTCCGCGCGATGTGGTTGATCGTGCATCCCAGCTTTTGAACAGTTCCGAGTGATCATGGCGGACACCACCGATTCCACGGCCATAATAGCCGCCGTACTTGAAAGCGCAGGAGTGAGTGGATTGTGTCGGGATGGCTGTCTCGAACTAGCGGTAGGTCAGTTGCGGAAAATGCGTCCTGATCTCGACGCCGGCTCCGCTTGGGCATTCGTCCGTTTGGTCGAGGAATCACTGCCCGAATAAGGGCCCCAAAACGGGCTTTTGCCCGCCCAAGAAAGCATTGGACGGGACCCGCCCTGGTGGCGATAATTCCAAAAATCACAATGCGTTGCGGAAAATAGAAGCTGCGGCGAGACGCTTCGGTTGAGGAAAAGGACCCGGTTATGGACGATTCAACGCGCAGGACAGGCAATCTTCAGGATCTGCGCACCCATCTCGCCAATCTCGAGAGCCAGGGCAAGCTCCGCCGCATCAGCCGGGTCATCAATAAGGACACCGAGTTGATGCCGTTGGTGCGCTGGCAGTTCCGGGGCTTACCTGAATCCGAGCGCACCGGCTTTCTGTTCGAGAACGTGGTCGATGCCAAGGGCAATCGCGTGCCGGGCGGGGTTGCGGTCGGTATCTATGCCGCGTCATCCGAGGTTTATGCCATCGGCATGGGCTGCGCAGTAAGCGAGATTCGCGGCCGCTGGCAGAAGGCTCAGGCCAAGACGCTGCCGCCGAGAATCGTCGAGACCGGCGCGGTGCAGGAAGAGGTGCACGTCGGAGCGTCGCTATTAGAACACGGCGGCATCTCCGAGTTCCCGATGCCGATTTCGACTCCGGGCTTTGATATTGGGCCGTACACGACGGCATCCAATTGGGTGACCAAGGACCCTGAAACAGGTTGGCTCAACGTCGGCAACTACCGCGGTCAATCCAAGGCTCCGGATCGCATGGGGATGTTCATCAGCCCACGCAACCAAGGCTGGAAACACTGGGATATGGCGCGCAAACAGGGCAAAGACCTTGAGGCCGCTTTGGTGATCGGTGGACCGCCGGCTTTGACCTATGCCTCGGGCACGCGCATCCCCTACGGCGTTGAGGAATACGCGGTGGCAGGCAGTCTGATCGGCGAGCCGCTCGATCTTGTGCGCTGCAAGACGGTTGATCTCGTGGTGCCGGCTCACGCGGAGTTGGTGATCGAAGGCCGCATCTCGCACGAATATCTCGAGCCGGAAGCGCCGTTCGGCGAATACACCGGCTACATGGGTTCGCGGGTGTTCAACGCGGTGTTCGAGGTGACGGCGATCACCCATCGCAAGAATCCGATTTTTACCGCCATCGTTAGCCAGATGCCGCCGTCCGAGAGCAGCAAGCTCAAGAAACTCGGCCAGGACAACAGCTATCTCTACTTCTTGCGCAACCTATGCGGCATTCCGCAGGTTCAGGACATTACCTTCCACGACATCGCGGTCGATTCGTGGGCGGTGATCCAGATGAAGAAATGCAATCCATCGGTGGCGTGGCAAGCGATGTATGCGGTGGCTGGCCGTAATGCGACCGTCGGCAAGGTTATCATCGCCGTGGACGAGGATATTGATCCCAACGATCTCGAATCGGTGGTGTGGGCGTTGTCCTATCGCATGCAGCCCCACAAGGACATGCAGACGCTCGGCAATCGAAGTGTCGGCCTTGACCCATCGGGGGCGCCCGATGTCGGCGA
>CAIYRG010000233.1 GCA_903928515.1 uncultured Alphaproteobacteria bacterium
AACAACAGCTTGCCAATAAGGCGAACAACACAGGTCTTGTTTTGGATGTTCAAACTTTCATGTGGGGATTTTTGTACTACCCGCTCGACTGGTCGCACTACCGGGTTCAAATGAATATGCATGCACGTCTTGTGGATGCGACGTCCGGAAAAGTCATTGCGCAAGCATCCTGCAGCTACATTCCTAATGAAGACGATAAAGACCGTCCCACATACGATGAACTGATGGCCAATCATGCTGCGGTCTTCAACGCCAAGCTAAAGCTCGGCGGTGATTACTGCTTCGACGCCATGCGAAAGACGCTTCTCGGACGTTAAAGGCGTTTAGTTTTTCAATAAAACGCCAATGTCTCCACGCCACCGTCGGATTTGAAATCGCCGACGTAATGCGGCGTGCCGGAGAGATCGAGCACCGAGATTGTGCCCCAATCCTGGCTGGAGACCAGCGCCGTCTTGCCGTCATCGGCAAACGCGAAGCCCATCGGCCCTTTCGTCACCGGCACCAGCACCTGCTTCTTCAAATTCTTGGCATCGATCACGCTCACCAGCCCACTCACGAAATACGACGTCAGCACGAACTTGCCGTCGGGCGAGAACGCCACGCGTATCTGATGGTTCAGTTCGGGCTGTGAGAGCGGATAATTCTGCAGCATGTCGCGCTCGATCACTTTGTCGGTGGCCGTATCGATCAAGTCGAGCACCGGGACATTGTGCTCGGCAGCCACCAGCCGCTTGCCGTCAGGCGACACCGCGATGCCCTCCGTGCCGTTGGGCATCGGAATGTGTCCGATGGCGCGCTTTAATTTCAGATCGATCACCGTGATGTAGGGCTTGTCATCCTTGTTGGAGGAATAGGCCTTCGCGCCGTTGGGCGTGATGACTGTCCAATGGCTCGCACCCTCGGTGTTGATCGTGCCGCTGACGCGATGGGTTTTCGGATCGACGATCAGCAGCATCTGCGAGGCATCGCAGGAGATATAGAGATTGCCCGCCGCATCCGCTTGCAGGCCATGCGGCGCCTGGAACGGCGACGTGTCGATCTCATCGACAATCTTCTGGCTCGCCAAATCCAGCACCAACACGGTGTGGCCGGGATGCGGATTGTCGCCGAACACGCCCATCCCATAGATCGAGACATAGGCCGTCCTATGGTCGGGCGAGATGGCGATTTCGTGCGGGTTCTGCTCGACAGGCAGCACCTTCAGCAGCGCATGCGTCTGTGAATCGAAGAACTCGATCTTCGCGCCGCGCTTGGCCACCGCCACGATGCCGGTGTGGCCCGATGGCGTGTTGGGATCGTCGGCCTTCGCGGGCGCGGCCAGAGACGCTGCCGCAAGCGCCGTCATACCGAAGAAATATTTGGCCACGCCCCAGCTTCGCATATGCGCCCCCTAAGCTGCCGTCCGGTTGCCCTTGATGATAGCGGATGCGCCCGCCAATATCGCGTCAACAAATGGGGAACGCGCAGATGTCCGACGAACTCTTTCCGGTGCCCGAAGAGTGGAAATCCCGCACCTACGTGACGGCTGCGAAATACGACCAATATTACAAATGGTCGATGGACGACCCGGATGTGTTCTGGGGCCGCGAAGGCAAAATGATGCAGTGGATCAAGCCCTTCACCCAGGTGAAGGACGTGTCGTATGACGCGAAGGATCTGCACATACGCTGGTATTACGACGGCACGCTAAACGTCTGCGCCAATTGTATCGACCGGCACCTTCCCGAGCGCGCCGACCAGACCGCGATCCTGTGGGAAGGCGACGATCCGAAGGATTCCAAGGCCATTACCTATGCGCAATTGCTGAAAGAGGTGTCGCGCTTCGCCAATGTCCTTAAAGCGCGCGGCGTCAAGAAAGGCGACCGCGTCACCATCTACATGCCGATGATCCCCGAAGCCGCCTACGCCATGCTCGCCTGCGCGCGCATCGGTGCGGTGCATTCGGTGGTGTTCGGCGGCTTCTCGCCCGACAGCTTGGCTGGCCGCATTGGCGATTGCGACAGCGCGGTGATCATCACCGCGGATGAAGGCATTCGCGGCGGCAAGATCGTTCCCTTGAAAGTGAACACCGACGCGGCAGTGGCGATGTCGCCCTGCGCGCGAACCGTGATTGTGGTGAAGCGCACGGGCAATGCCGTGAACATGCAGGCGGGCCGCGATTTCTGGTATCACGAGGAAGCCGCGAAAGTTTCCGACGATTGTCCGTGCGAGGAAATGAACGCGGAAGATCCGCTGTTCATCCTCTACACCTCGGGCTCCACCGGCAAACCGAAAGGCGTGCTGCACACATCGGGCGGCTACATCACCTATGCCCGGTTCACGCACAAATACGTGTTCGATTATCACGAGGGCGACGTCTATTGGTGCACGGCCGATGTCGGCTGGGTGACCGGCCACACTTACATCGTGTACGGCCCGCTCGCGAACGGCGCGGTAACTCTGATGTTCGAAGG
>CAIYRG010000234.1 GCA_903928515.1 uncultured Alphaproteobacteria bacterium
CCCTCCCCCATGACCCAAGGCACCGTTGCCATCATCGATTATGGATCGGGAAATCTCCGCTCGGCGGAGAAGGCCTTCGCGCGCGCCGCCCATGAGGCCGGCACCGGCCAGGACATCGTCGTCACCAGCGACCCCGAAATCGTGCGCGCCGCCGAGCGCGTGGTGCTGCCCGGCGTCGGCGCGTTTGCCGATTGCATGAACGGCCTGTCCTCCGTGCCCGGCATGGTGAACACGCTCAACGAGGTGGTTCTGAAAGGCGGCAAGCCGTTTCTCGGCATCTGCGTCGGCGCCCAATTGCTGGCAAGCTGGGGCCGTGAATATGGCGACCATCCCGGACTGGGCTGGATTCCCGGCGAGGTGATCAAGCTTACGCCCAGCGATCCGAGCCTCAAGATTCCGCACATGGGCTGGAATGAATTGCGCGTGCTCAAACCCCACGCATTGACCGACGGCATCGCACCGGGCGCGAACACCTATTTCGTGCACTCCTATCGCATCGCCGCCGAGAACCGGGATCACATCCTCGCCACCACCGATTACGCGAGCGAGATCGCGGCCATCATCGGGCGCGACAACATCGCGGGCACGCAATTCCACCCCGAAAAGAGCCAAGCCATCGGCCTGGCGCTGATCGCCCGCTTCCTGAAATGGAAGCCTTAAAGCCGATGATCCTCTATCCCGCGATCGATCTGAAAGACGGACAATGCGTACGGTTGCGCCAGGGCGACATGGCCCAGGCCACCGTGTTCAACACTTCGCCCGCCGCGCAGGCCAAGAGCTTCCAAGAGTCCGGCTTTGAATGGCTGCATTGCGTGGATTTGAACGGGGCCTTTGCGGGCGCTTCCGCCAATGGCGAGGCGGTGAAGGCCATCCTCGCAGCTCTCACCATCCCGGTGCAGCTCGGCGGCGGCATCCGCACCCTGGCCCATGTCGAGGCCTGGCTTGAGGCGGGTATACGCCGGGTCATCTTGGGGACCGTCGCGGTGCGCGACCCCGAGCTTGTGAAGCAGGCCGCGAAAGCCCACCCCGGCCGGGTGGCCGTGGGCATCGATGCGCGTGACGGCTTCGTGTCGGTCGAGGGTTGGGCCGAGACCTCGTCGCTGAAAGCCATCGACCTTGCCAAAAGATTTGAAGACGCCGGAGTCGCCGCAATCATCTTCACCGACATCGCCCGCGATGGGATGATGGGCGGCGCGAATGTGGAAGCCACCGCCGAGCTCGCCGGAGCCGTCACCATCCCGGTGATCGCCAGCGGCGGGGTGAACGGCGTTCAGGATGTTAAGAAAATTGCTGCCGCTCGGCCTGCCATCGCGGGAGCTGTCATCGGCCGCGCGCTCTATGACGGCCGCATCGATCCTGCCGAAGCGCTAGCTGTGGCGGAAACCTAGCCACCCCGAAACGCGCGCGTAAGCGAGCTGTGATGACGAAAATGGCGGAAGACTGACAGCAACGCCCCTTGACGCCCTCCACGCTTCTTCTTTCCTCCCCCGTTGTTACGGGGGAGGAAAGAAGGGTGTCCTCCGAAAAATGGCGGAAGACTGACATGCTAGCTTTTATTGCAACGCGTAGCGGAGCTAGAAAAACTGCGCCATACGAGCTTCGCTAACTTTTCTTGGAACGAAGTTCCTAGCAAAGCTGCGCTTCGGTCGAAGGGTGAGCGGCACGATCCGAAAACCGAACTCAATCGATCTCGATATACGTGCTCAACCGCCGCATGATCTCATCAAGCTGTTCGAGCGACAGATAGCGGATCTCGACTGAGCCCTTCTCGCCGTGATGATTGATCTGAACTTCCATTCCCAAGATATTGGAAACGCTCTGTTCCAGGGCTTTGGTGTCGGCGTCTTTGACGGCAGGGCGCTTGGCGGATTTCTTCGCCCCGCCCGCCTTCGGCTTCTTCTGCTCGGCCTGGCGGACATTGAGTTCGCCCTTGATGATCTCTTGCGCCCGCGCTTCCGGATTGGGGATTCCGATCAGCGTTCGGGCATGACCGGCCGACAGCTTGCCTTCGCGTATGAAGATCTGAACCGAGTCCGGCAGTTTCAGCAGACGCACCGTGTTGGCGATATGGCTGCGGCTCTTGCCGATGATCTTCGACAATTGCTCTTGGGTATAGTCGAACTTCGCCACCAGCTCCTGGTAGGCGCTCGCCTCTTCCATCGCGTTCAAATCGGCGCGCTGGACGTTCTCGATGATGGCGATTTCGAGCGTCTCAACATCCGACAGCTCGCGCACCGTGACCGGCACTTCGTGAAGCTGCGCCATCTGCGCGGCGCGCCAACGGCGTTCGCCGGCGACAATCTCATAGTGATCGGCCTGCGCGGTGGGGCGCACCAAGATCGGCTGCAACACACCCTTCTCACGGATCGAAGACGCAAGGTCTTTCAATTCGTCTTCGGCGAAGCGGCGGCGCGGCTGAAATTTGCTCGGCTTCAAGAACGCGACCGGCAATGTGCGCGGGCGCGTGTTGGCCGGTTGCTGTTGGGCGGGCTCGCTCTCCTCACCGAGAAGAGCGGACAATCCGCGACCCAAACCTCTAGGACGTTCTTCGATCATAGCCGCCTCTGCATTTACCGACATCAGGCTGCCAACGAACCCACGCGCACGCGTTCGCGCTGAATCATTTCACCCGCGAGTTTGATATAGGCCTGGCTGCCCGGACAGCGCAGATCGTAGACCAGCGCGGGCAGACCATGGCTCGGTGCTTCCGAAATCCGAACATTGCGCGGGATCACGGTCTGGTAGACCTTTTCACCCAGATGCGAGCGAACGTCGGCCGCCACCTGATCCGACAGCTTGTTCCGCTTGTCGAACATGGTCAGCACAATTCCCTGTATCTCCAGCCGCGGATTCAGGCCCGCGCGCACAAGATCTATGGTCTTGAGAAGTTGGCTCAAACCTTCCAGCGCGAAGAACTCGCATTGCAGCGGCACCACTACGGCGTCGGCCGCGGCCATCGCGTTGACCGTCAACAGGCTCAGTGAAGGCGGGCAATCAATCAGAATATATGAAAATTCCGAACCCTGTTCGGTATAACGTGCCAGCGCATCGCGCAGGCGGAAATTGCGGCGCGTCTGGCCGACCAATTCCAATTCGGCACCCGACAGATCAACCGTCGACGGCACGATGGAGAGACCCGGAATACGCGTGGCGTGGATGGTCTCGCGGACTTCCGCCGCGTCCATCAGCACGTCATAAGACGTGAGCTTGCGATCGGCGCGCGGAACGCCAAGTCCGGTGGAGGCGTTGCCCTGCGGGTCGAGATCGATCACCAGCGTCGGTTGGCCAACGGCGGCCAGCGCGGTGCCCAGATTGATCGCCGTCGTGGTTTTGCCGACGCCGCCCTTCTGGTTCGCAACAACCATAATGCGCGGCTTTTTGCCGACAGCTTGGATGGCTGGTTGGGAATCGCTCATAGCGGCCCGAGCTCCCGGATCTCAAGAATGTGCCCCCGCGGGTCCGACCGGCTGGGATGGCTCAACACCTCTATACTCCAAGATTTACGGGCTTGGGTCAATTCGGCATCTACATTTTGTCCCTTGAGAAAGAAGGCGCGGCTACTCGCTTTCCAGAATTGGTGTGCATAAGGAAGCAAGCGTTCGAGCGGCGCGCAGGCTCGTGCGGTGATCACATCGAACTTGCGCGGCTTCTCGTCTTCAATCCGTAGATTGCGCACTTCGACCGGGAGATGAAGTCGCTCCGCAACGGCTGCCAGAAAACGGGCTTTTTTGCCGGTGGATTCGTAGAGGGCCATTTTCAAGCCCGGCCGTTGCCGCAACAGGATCGCGAGCACGAGACCGGGGAACCCTGCCCCGGAACCAAGGTCGGCAAATCTCTGGGCAGTCGCCGGGATCAGCGCGGCAACCTGGGCACTATCCCAGAAGTGACGCTCCCAGAGCTCCCCCATCGAAGACTTTGATACCAGATTGGTGTGGGAGCCCCATTCCTCCAGCATCGCGGCGTAGACGCGGAACATCGCCATTGTTTCACGTGAAACATTGGCGGCGGCGACGAACTCCTCCGGCCCGAATGTTTCACGTGAAACATTCTCCGGTATTTCCCGATTTCTATCCGGCATGGCGGCGCAGCTTGCCCTTGGCGTGGGCCAGCACCAGCGTGAGCGCGGCCGGCGTGACGCCATCGACGCGCGCCGCCTGCCCCAGCGTCAGCGGTTTGATCGCCGACAGCTTCAAACGGCATTCCGTGGAAAGCCCGGCAATGGCGGCGTAATCGAGGTCTGCCGGGATCGCGATGGATTCATCACGGCGGAATGCAATGATGTCCGCCTCCTGGCGATCCAGATATCCGGCGTAATGCGCGTCGATCTCCAATTGCTCGGCGATCTCGGGGGCAAAACCCGCCAAATCCGGCCAAATTTGCGCGATGGTGTCCATCTCGACATCCGGGAGCGCCAGCAGATCCATGGCGCTGCGGCGAATGCCGTCTTGGCGCACGGCCACGCCGAGCTTTACCAATTGCGATGGCGACATTTCGTGGCTCTGCATCGCGGCGCGCGCCCTATTCAAAGCTTCGAGCTTCTGCCCAAACGCCTGCGAGCGCTCAGAACCAACGATTCCCCACGATTCCCCGATATTCGTGAGCCGCTGATCGGCATTGTCAGCCCGCAGCGAAAGCCGGTATTCGGCGCGGGAGGTGAACATCCGGTACGGCTCGGCGACGCCACGCGTCACCAGGTCGTCGATCATCACGCCGATATAGGCCTGGGCGCGGTCCAGGACCGCAGCCGCTTGTCCACCGGCACGGCGCGCCGCATTCAGCCCGGCCATCAGGCCTTGGGCGGCGGCCTCTTCATAGCCCGTGGTGCCGTTGATCTGGCCGGCCAGGAAAAGTCCCGGTATCTTCTTGGTTTCCAGCGCCGGGGATAGTTCGCGCGGGTCCACATAATCGTATTCGATGGCGTAGCCTGGGCGCAGCATGACGGCTTGTTCTAGCCCCGGAATCGTCTTTAGAAGATCAGCCTGAACGTCGGCGGGCAGGGAGGTGGAAATCCCGTTGGGATACACCGTATCGTCGTCAAGTCCTTCCGGCTCCAGGAAAATCTGGTGTCCATCTTTGCCCGCAAAGCGCACGACCTTGTCTTCAATCGAGGGGCAATAGCGTGGCCCTTTGCTTTCGATCTGGCCGGAATACATCGGCGCGCGGTGGAGGTTGGCACGGATGATCGCATGCGTTGCCTCCGTGGTGCCCGTGACACCGCAGGCGATCTGAGGGGTGGTGATGGCGCGCGTCAGAAACGAGAAGGGCACCGGCGGATCGTCGCCCTCCTGGCGGCCTACGCCAGCCCAGTCGATGGTCTTGCCATCGAGGCGCGGCGGGGTGCCGGTCTTCAAACGTCCCAGCGCAAGCCCGAAAGATTTCAGCGTGCGGGAGAGGCCAATCGATGGCGCCTCGACGGTGGTCGGACTGATCGCGTCGCGTTCGCCCTTGGCGCGGCCGGCCGGGATCTGGGTCTCGCCCATATGGATGAGGCCCGAGAGAAACGTGCCGGTGGTCAGCACTATGCTCCCACAGCGCAAGGTCTCGCCGGTGTTGGTCACCACACCGACCACCGCGCCACCTTCCAGGATCAAATCCTCGGCGGCGGCTTCACGGATAGTGAGGTTGGCTTGGGCGAGCAGGGTGGCCTGCATCGCCTCGCGGTAGAGCTTGCGGTCGGCCTGGGCGCGGGGCCCGCGAACGGCCGGGCCCTTGCGGCGGTTGAGCAGCCGGAACTGGATACCGGCGGCATCGGCCACGCGGCCCATAACGCCATCGAGCGCATCGATCTCGCGCACCAGATGGCCTTTGCCCAAGCCGCCGATGGCCGGGTTGCACGACATGGCGCCGATCGTCTCGAACCGGTGCGTCAGCAACAGCGTGTTGGCACCGGCGCGCGCGGATGCGGCCGCGGCTTCACAGCCGGCATGGCCGCCGCCAATCACGATGACATCAAATTTCGCGCTCATAGCTGTTCAACTATTGAAACCATCCACAGGGCGCAAGGGCGCGGTTATTATTCCGTACACGGATCGTATTTCGATTTATCGGAATATCGCATGCACGAAAGGGCGAACACTGCGCACTCAGATTGATGCACCTGTCTAAGGCGTGAGGATTTCTTCACGCAACCTGCCGCGGGCTTGCCACGTTCTCCCGCATGATATTCCGCCTTACAGCGTCACCAAGGAGAACAACATGCGCGTCATCTTCAAAAGCCTTCTAATCGCGGCCTCGCTTGCCGGCGCCATGATGACAGCAACGGGCGGCGCCAACGCTGCCGTCACCTTCGACATCGGCAACGTCGCCATCGGTTACTCCGATGGTTACTGGGACAACGATCACCATTGGCACAAATGGGCCCATCGCGCCGACATGACGCGCTACCAAAAAGAACACGCCGACAATTATCGCACGTGGCGTCATGATGATCCGAAGCATCACGAAGACGACAACCGCCGCTAAGTCGCGGCCAGAATATCAAAACGCCTCGCCCCTTACCGGGTGGGGCGTTTTTGTTTTCTACTTCCCGATGCAGAAATCGCGGAAGACCACGTCCAGCAATTCATCCAGATCGACGCGGCCCGTGATGCGACCCAACGCGCGCAACGCGATGCGCGCTTCCTCTGCGGCGAGATCGGCTTGATCGAGCACGGCGGCACGCGCAAGTGCTTCGGCGGCTTCTTGTAAAGCCTCGCGGTGGCGCGCGCGCGTCAACACCGGCGCTTCGCGCGCGCTCAAAAGATTTTTGGCGTAATCGCCTAAAATACCGATGAGCGTGTCGAGGCCTTCGCCGTTAACGGTTGAGATTCGTCCGCCGCGACCGAGCGTGTCCGCATCCATTGCGAAGAGATCGGCTTTGCTCGCCAACACGAGCGACGGCCCGTCGCCCGGCAACACGGGCGGCGGCGCGTCGCCCGGAGCCACAAGATAGAGACGCAGATCGGCATGCTCCGCTTTGGCCAGCGCGCGCTTCACGCCTTCGCTTTCGATCATATCCGAGGTTTCGCGCAAACCCGCCGTGTCCGCGATGACGATGGGATAGCCGCCAATATCCAGACGCACCTCAATGACATCGCGCGTGGTGCCCGCTATGTCGGACACGATGGCAACGTCGCGTTTGGCGAGCGCGTTCAAAAGCGAACTCTTCCCCGCATTGGGCGCGCCGAGGATGGCGACATGCAAACCCTCACGCAGGATCTCGCCACGCCGCGCATCGTTCAGATGCGTGGCAATTTCAGAAGCCAACCGCGCCAGAGTCTCGCGGGCGGCCGATAGCGCGCTTTCGGGAATATCCTCGTCGGCGAAATCGATCACCGCTTCCAGCCAGGCGGCCGCGCGGATGCCATCGCCGCGCCAGCTCTCATAGAGCGTGGCCAGCTCGCCCCCGAGCTGGCGCAGAGCCTGACGGCGCTGGGCCTCGGTCTCGGCTGACACCAGATCGTTCACCGCTTCGGCCTGAGTGAGGTCCAGTCGTCCGTTCTCGACGGCACGGCGGGTGAACTCACCGGGCTCGGCCAGCCGCAGGGTAGGGCAGGTGGCCAGCGCTTTGAGACAGGCCTCGATTACCGCCCGGCCGCCATGCACCTGCAATTCGCTGGAATCTTCCCCCGTATAAGAAGCCGGGGCGGCAAAGCGCAGGACCAAGGCTTCATCGATTGGTCGGCTGTCTTCACCGTACAGCGTTCGGATTGTGGCCTTGCGGGGCTCGGGCAGGGGCTTACGGGTGAGCCGCGCCAACGCGGCGTCGGAGGCCGGACCGGAGACCCGAATCACGGCCACGCCACCGCGCCCCGGACCACTGGCAAGGGCGAAAATCGTGTCGCGTGTCTCCTGCGTGCTTTTCACCGTGCGTCCATACCGCTACGAAGCCACCCACAAAATGCGGGGCGAAGCTATGGGGCGAGGCTCGCCCACGCAATCGGCCCATACATAATGGTTCAAGCCAGAACATCGCTCCAGGAAAGTCAGCCCGGTCATGACCGCCAATCTTCTCGCCCACGAAACCAGCCCCTATCTGCTCCAGCACAAGGACAATCCGGTGCATTGGCGCCCTTGGGGTGAAGAGGCCCTGGCGGAAGCGAAAGCCACGAACAAGCCGATCCTCATCTCGGTCGGTTATGCCGCGTGCCACTGGTGCCATGTGATGGCGCATGAAAGCTTCGAGGATGCCGAGACTGCGGGCGTGATGAACGATCTGTTCATCAACATCAAAGTCGACCGCGAAGAGCGCCCCGATATCGACCAATGGCTGCAGACGATGCTGCAAGGCATCGGCACCTCGGGCGGCTGGCCGCTCACCGCGTTCCTCACCCCCAACGCCGAGCCATTCTCCGGCGGCACGTATTTTCCGAAGGACGACCGCGCCGGCCGCCCCTCGTTCAAGACGGTGTTGAAGAATGTGTCGAACGCGTTCGCGCAGAACCCACAGGGCATCGAGCAGAACGTGACGCAGCTGCGCCAATTGTTCGAGCGCATCAGCAACCAGAGCCGCGCGGGCAATCTGATGCTCGAAGATATCGAGCACTCCGCGATCCGCACAGGACAAGCCTTCGACATCTTCTTCGGCGGCATGAGCGGCGCGCCGAAATTCCCCAACGTGCCGTTGATCGAACTTTTGTGGCGCGCCTATTTGCGCAACGGCGCCAGCCAATTCTCGCAGCTCGTGCACACCACGCTCGATCAAATGTGCCAGGGCGGTATCTACGATCATCTCGCGGGCGGCTTCGCGCGCTACTCCACAGACGACCGTTGGCTGGTGCCGCATTTCGAGAAGATGCTCTACGACAACGCGCAGATGATCGACATTCTGACGCTCGTCTGGCAGCACGACCGCAAGCCCGTGTATCGCCAGCGCATTGAAGAGACCATCGCCTGGCTGCTGTCCGATATGCGCGTGGAAGGCGCGGGCTTTGCCTCCAGCCTGGATGCCGACACCGACGGCGAAGAGGGCAAATATTATCTCTGGACCGATGCGGAAGTGACGGCAGCGCTCGAAGGCACCTTCGTGCAGCGCTTCAAGGAAGCCTATGACATCGTGCCGGAAGGCAACTTCCTGCATGACGGCCGCCGCAACGGCCAGAACGTGTTGAACCGTTTGATCGGCGTGCGCGGCTATACGGATGCCGACGAAAGCCTGTTCGCCACGCAACGCCAGATTCTGCGCGATGCGCGCGCGCGCCGCACGCCGCCGGCGCGCGACGACAAGGTGCTGGCCGATTGGAACGGCCTGGCGATTTCCGCACTCGCCAATGCCGGCTTCGTGTTCCAGAAAAAAGATTGGCTCGACGCGGCCCAGCGCAGCTTCCAATTCATCGTCGACAAATTGGGCGAAGGCGAACGGCTCTATCACTCGTATCGTGCGGGCAAACGCAAAGAATGGGCGTTCGCCGACGACTACGCTGCGATGATCCGCGCTAGCCTCGTGCTGCACGAAGCGACGGCCGACAAGAAATATCTCGACCAGGCCAAGATATGGACCGAGACGCTGAACCGCGAATTCTGGGACGACGCAGCGGGCGGTTATGCGTTCTCGCGCGAGAAGGGCGGGCCGATCACACTACATGTCCGCTCGGCCGCCGACACCCATGCGCCCTCGTCCAACGGCTTGATGGTGGGTTCGCTGGCGCGGCTCTATTTCTCCACAGGCGATCAGCAGTACGCGGATCGTGCGGAGAACATCCTGCGCGTCTTCGCCGGCGATCTGGCGACGTCCTATCTGCAGATGGGCGCGTTCATGAACGGCTTCGAATATATCGCCACCGGCTTACAGGTGGTGATCGTGGGACCGCGCAATGACGCGCGCACCACCGATCTGGTGGAAGCCGTGCTGTCGCGCAGTCTGCCGAACCGTTTGCTCATCGTGGTCGAGCCCGGCGAGAACCTTCCCCTGGGCCATCCCGCCTTCGGCAAGACGATGCAGGGCGGCGCGCCGGCGGCCTATGTCTGTCAGCAGTCCGCATGCTCCGCGCCCATGACGAGCCCGGTGGCGCTGGCGCAGTCATTGATTCTTCCCGCACCCCGGCAAGCACCTGGACAGACGGCGTAAGGCGGTCGTTTTCCAAGTTAAACGCGCGCTGGCCGGGCGCTGGCGCGTGTCTACGCGAGCCGTTAACGTGCCCGACTTCACACAGGGTGGGGGACTTGCATGACGGGGCAGATGACCAAGATTTCCGGACCGGCGGGGACCTTCGAGGGCTATCTGGCCTCGCCAGCCACGGGCAGCGGCCCCGGCGTGGTCGTCATCCAGGAAATCTTCGGCGTGAACGCCGGCGTGCGCGAAATCTGCGACGCCATCGCTGCACGCGGCGCCTTTGCCCTGGCGCCGGATCTGTTCTGGCGGCTGGAGCCGGGTGTACAGCTCACCGACAAGACCGACGCCGAGTGGAAGAAGGCCGTCGATCTGATGAACCGCTTCAAGCTCGATGACGGCGTGAAGGATGTTCAGGCCACCATCGCCGCGTTGCGTGCCGTTCCGGGGTGCTCCGGCAAGGTCGGCGCGGTGGGCTACTGCCTGGGCGGTTTGCTCGCCTATCTCACGGCGGCGCGCACCGATGTGGATGCAGCCGTGAGCTATTACGGCGTGAACATCCCGAGCTTCCTGCCCGAGGCCGGCAACATCAAAAAACCGCTGATGCTGCACATCGCCGGCAAGGATCAGTTCGTGCCGCCCGAGCAGCAGCAAAAAGTGACGGAAGGACTGAAAGACAACAAGCTTGTTACCATCCATCACTATGCCGGGATGGACCATGCTTTCGCGCGCCCGAACGGCACGCATTACGACAAAGCCTATGCGGAGCTCGCCAACGGCCGCACCGACACGTTCTTCCACCAGCATCTGAGCTAGACTCGAGTTCGCGACAAAAAATATAACGCCTGAATTCAGGGAGGGCGTGCATGAAGGCCATTCGCATCCACCGCTTCGGCGGTCCCGAAGTCTTGAGCTTCGACGATATCGATATCGCCCCTCCGGGGACGAACGAAGCGCGCGTGAAAACGCATGCAGTCGGCGTGAACTTCATCGACACCTATCACCGCACCGGGCTTTATCCGCTCGGCGAATTTCCGCTGCGCCTGGGCCAAGAAGGTGCCGGCGTCGTGGAAGCCGTGGGCGTCAACGTCACCCACGTAAAGCCCGGCGATCGCGTCGCCTGGGGCAACGGTGTGGCCGGTTCGTATGCGGAAGGCTTGAACGCACCGGCGGCGCGGCTGGTGAAATTGCCCGACACTATCGGTTTCGATACCGCCGCCGCCGCCATGCTGAAAGGCATGACGGTGCACATGCTGCTGACGCGCGTGTATCCGGTGAAAGCGGGCGACACGATTCTCATCCATGCTGCGGCCGGTGGCGTCGGCCTGATCGCCTGCCAATGGGCTAAGGCTCTGGGCGCAACCGTGATCGGCACAGTGGGCTCCGAGGAAAAGGCCAGACTGGCGCACGCCAATGGCTGCGATCACACCATCTTTTA
>CAIYRG010000235.1 GCA_903928515.1 uncultured Alphaproteobacteria bacterium
CGTCCCGTGTCCGATATGTTCGAGCATGAACAGGCGAAGGCTATGGGTTATGTCGCGGATTATCCGCACGCCAAGATTGGCGGGTATCGCGGGGCTGCGCGGCCCATCACCTTTGATTGCGAAATTGGTGAAACGCCATTGCCAGCACCTGCGTTGGGCGAGCACTCGCGTGAACTTCTGGCTCGCTACGGCTATGCGCAAAACGAGATCAATGCGCTTATCGCGTCCGGTGCGGTGCAATAGGCGCGCTCGGTTTCCCACGGGGGTAGCAGCAGCTAAGCCAGACTCAATACAAAAAACGGCGGGCCTCTTGCGAAGCCCGCCGTCTCGATTGTTGTTGTCTCTAACCGCTTAGAACTTCGCGGTAAGGTTCACGCCCCACGTGCGCGGCGCGTCATACACGGGGTAGACGTAGTCGGTGCCGGTGCCGGTCGATTCCGCATCGATCTTCACGGCGATGTTTTCGATGTTCTTCACCCAAGCCGACAATTCCCATTTGCCGTCTGTCGTGTCGTAGGTGAGCGACGCATCGGTCTGGTGGAAGGCTTTCTGAATGCCGTCGAGGAAGTAGTTCGGCGCTTCCTGTGCGGAGCTTTCAAAGTGCACGCCCACCTTCGCCGTCACGCTCGCGCCGCTCGCGAGGTCGAAGATGTGCTGATAACTGATGTTGCCGCTCCATAACGGGTCGTGGAACAGCGGATCGTTCTTGGTGATCGCCGGGCGATAACGCACCCAGTTCACCGTCGCGGGGTTCGCTGCCAAGTTTTTCGCCGAGCACGCCGCGAAGTTGACCGAGTTGATGACGCCCGCGGTCGATGTGGTGATCTGCGGATGGCTGGCGATGCCATAATTGTAGCACAGCGGTTCCATGAACGCGTTCATGCCCGCTTTCGTCGGCTCGTAAGCCAGATTGAAATCGATGCGATCATTCGAGGTGATCAGCCAGTTTGTTTCAATCTCACCGCCGTAAGCCTTGGTGCCCGTTAGCTGTTGGATCGTCGGGTTGGTGGTGTTGTCGTGCGATAGCGTGCGTAGCGAGCCGGAAAGGTGATCGAACTTATAGTAATAGGCGGCGACGTTGATTTGGACCTTGTTGCCGAAGAAGCGGTTCTTGCTGCCGATTTCGTAGGTCTTCACCGAGTCCGGTGCGATAGCCGTTGTGGTGGTGATAGGCGTGAGCGCTTCGCCTGGCGTCCCGCCCACAGCCGTTGCGGCAGTGTTGACGGTGGTTGCGATGCAACCGCCTCCGGTATTCGCCGGAAGGACGGCATTGGTGCCGTCACCGGGCAGGTAAATGTGGCCGCTGGTTTTGCCTTGGCAGAAATGATCGGTCGTGTTGTTGCCGGGGCGGAAGCCGGTCGCCGACTGGGCATAAATCATGTTGTCTTTGGAAACGTCGTATTCGAGCGAACCCTTGTAGCTGTTCTGGTCGTAACGGAAATCGGTGTTCGACGGCGCGCCGACCAGCGTGCGCTTGCCGATGTTGAACGTGGTCGATTGCTGATAATTCTCATCCACGTTGTAGCGGTAGCCGCCGAGGATGCGGAAGGAATCCGTGATGGGAGCGGTCACCTGGCCGTACGCCGCCTTGGTGGTGGCGAGCAGATCGTTGACCTTGTCGGACCCGATAGGCGCGTTGGTGCCGGTGACGGTCGGACGTTGCCAGCTGTGTGAATCCGACCGCTGACTTTCCCAGTAAACGCCGACCACCCACTTCAGCCACGAATCCTGTTCGCTGGAGAGGCGGGTTTCCACAACCTTGTCGGGCGACCATGAGGTCCAGCGGATTTGCGCTGGTACCGTGCCCAAGAACGGCTGGCTGCCGAGCTTTCCGGTAGATGCGCCGGTGGCCGAATTGTCGGCGAGGAAGGTTAAATTGCCGAAGCCGAGATTCCATTCCACATCCGTGCCGAAATGCACGAACTGGTTTTCTGCACGCGCCACGGTTTGGCAGACGCCGGTGACGGGCGAGGGGTTGACGGGCGGTTGTGCGGGAACCGTACAGGAATAGGCCGCGTAATATTTCGGCGGCGAATGCCAAGCATCATATTTGTTCGGATGCGGGTCGCCGCCGCAC
>CAIYRG010000236.1 GCA_903928515.1 uncultured Alphaproteobacteria bacterium
CGCCGCCGAGCCAGCCGCGGATCTCGGTGATGGCCTCGCCGGACAGCCGCGGCGAATCGGTACGCATGTAGGTAATGAGGCCGACTGTCTCGCCGCCGATATCCACGCCTTCATAAAGGCCTTGCGCGATCTTCATCGTGCGCGCCGCTGCGAAGCCGAGCTTGCGTGCCGCTTCCTGCTGCAACGTGGAGGTGATGAACGGCGGCGAAGGATGGCGTTTGACGGGACGCTTCTCGACATCGGCGATGGAGAACTTGCCGCCGTTGATGGCAGCTTCCGCGTGCTTGGCCTGTTCTTCCGTCGCCAGCGATAGTCTGTCGAGTTTATTGCCGTCGAGATGCGTCAGGTGCGCTGAGAACGTGCCGCCTTTGGCGGTCACATTGGCATCCACGCTCCAATATTCTTGTGATTTGAACGCTTCAATCTCGAGTTCGCGGTCGCAGATCAGACGCAGCGCCACCGATTGCACGCGGCCCGCCGAGCGCGCGCCCGGCAATTTGCGCCACAGCACAGGCGAGAGCGTGAAGCCCACGAGATAATCGAGCGCGCGGCGCGCCATATAGGCGTCGACCAATTCCGCGTTGATGTCGCGCGGATGCGCCATCGCATCGAGCACGGCGTTCTTGGTGATGGCGTTGAAGACGACGCGCTGTACCGTCGCTTTGCCGAGCACATGCTTCTGCTTCAGCGTTTCGAGAACGTGCCAAGAGATCGCTTCGCCTTCGCGATCAGGGTCGGTGGCGAGGATCAAGCGGTCGGCGCCCTTGAGCGCGTCGGCGATGTCCTTCAAGCGTTTCTGCGCTTTGACATCGATCTCCCAGATCATCTTGAAGTCTTCGTCAGGCTTCACCGAGCCGTCCTTGGACGGCAAATCCCGGACATGCCCGTACGAGGCGAGCACCGTGTACCCGCTGCCAAGATACTTATTGATGGTCTTGGCTTTGGCGGGGGATTCGACGACGACGACAGCGTTCATGGTGTCCGGATGTTGGGAGCAAGAAGTAAAAAATCGAGGGGCAGGGGTATGGCCACCCCCGAAAGGCGGCGGAGACTGAGGGAAGCGCCGCGACAGTGTCAACGGCTCTTTTTCAACCTTAAGTAGTAATTTCGCAGAAAGTTAGAATTTTTACGTACTATTAGTTGAGACGGAGCAATCTTTCCGACGCAACAAGGTGCCGCGAGAAGCTGCCATGCCGCGTCCGACGATGTCGCACAAACTCTTTGGAGGCCCGTCCGCGCAAGGGCGGGCCCCCAATTCTTCCGAGACCGCTGCCTACACGCTCGATCTTTTAAAGTCGCTCGAAAGGCTGGCTGCCGATCACGGCCAGACCCGGCTGGTGCAGCTCATCGCTGCGGCTGCCGCCGAGGCGAAAACGGCTGCCGTACGTCCTTAAAAGCGGCCGTGAATTAGTCGTGTGCTGCGCGTGACACGCGGTTGCCGCGATGACGTTCGGCCAATCCTGCCAATTCCAATTCCAGCAGCACGCTGAGAACGGCCTGCGGGCTGGTGCCGCATTGGCGCACCAATTCGTCAATCTCCACCGCTTCCGGCCCAAGCCGTTCCATCACGGCGTTGCGCAATTTCGCATCGTCGAAATCTGGCGCGGCTTCTTCCTGCGGCGCTGCATAATCTTCCGCCGGCGGTTCGGCGAAGGCGCGTCCCAAAATCGGCGTCAGCACGGACAGCACATCGCGCGCGTTCTCCGTCAGCATCGCGCCGTCGCGGATCAAACGATTGCCGCCTTTGGCACGCGGATCGAGTGGCGAGCCAGGCACCGCGAAAATTTCGCGGCCCTGTTCCAGCGCATAATGCGCGGTGATCAGAGACCCTGAGCGTTCGGCGGCTTCCACAACAACAACGCCGCGCGCCAGGCCTGAGATCACGCGATTGCGGCGCGGGAAGTGCCGCGCTTGCGGGCTCACGCCAAGCGGCATGTCAGAAATCACTGCGCCTTGCGCGCGCAACAGATCGTATAGGCCTTGGTTCTCCGGCGGGTAGACAATGTCCACGCCGCCTGCGAGCACGGCGACTGTTCCCGTCGTCAGCGCGCCTGCATGGGCAGCGGC
>CAIYRG010000237.1 GCA_903928515.1 uncultured Alphaproteobacteria bacterium
AGTGCGTCTGTCGCGACTTCATCGCTGGCAGCTGATGCAACCGCCAGTCCTGCTCAAGCGGCATGCGAAAGCAAAGCATTGAGCAAGGATGGAAAACCGCTCGCAGGCGCTGCAAAAAACAGCTTCGTGAAGAAATGCGTCTCGGACTCGATGACAACCACTTGCGAGGCGAAAGCTGTGAGCAAGGACGGAAAGCCGTTGTCGGGAGCAGCCAAGGCAAGCTCGGTGAAGAAGTGCATGTCAGCCGGATAAGCGGAATTGCCGTTTAATCTCTTCAGTTACCGCATTTCAAATTTCCAAAATCGGAGAACCCCGTTGAAGATCACGACGCTGGCCGCGCTCGGCCTCACGCTAGCTTCGCTCACAACCTTTGTGCCCACCGCATTTGCTCAACAAAAAACGGTGAAAGCATGCGAGGACGAATCCCAAACGGTACCCAGCGCGGTTTGATGTTGTCGAACCATTCATTTGCAACCGCTTCAAATGTATTCCCAGCAGCGATGCGCTTTTCTCGCTTTTCGGCTTTGCGCGCAGTCGAGGGATCGAAGCCTTTGGCCAAGAGACGCTTTGCTTCATCGCGAGCGCGGCGCGCATCCAACAACGAAACGTCCGGATATTTTCCGAGAGTAATGCCCTTTTGTTTTCCCGAGAAACGATACGACAGCCGCCAGAGCTTCGAGCCATTTAGCGGCACCAAAACAAACAAACCTTCGCCATCGCTCACTTTGTAAGGCGCGTCTTTCGCCTTCAACGAACGGAGCTTCGCGTCAGTCAGAGCCATGTTGGTACTTTTTCCGAAAGCGTTGGTACTTTGGCCAAAATGTACCAACAATTTAGGCGGGTGCCGGCGAACAGCCAAGACCGCACCCATCCATATTCTGTTGATTTTACTGGGAAAATATCGCTGTCGCGGATGCCGACGAACACCGGCGAATGCGAACTGGTGGGCCCGGCAGGGCTCGAACCTGCGACCAGACCGTTATGAGCGGTCAGCTCTAACCAACTGAGCTACAGGCCCCTGGCCGCCATGTTCCCGGCGCGGAATCGATGGCGGCACAAAGGGTTGATAGCAGGAAAGCCCTGGCCGCCGAAACCGGTTCGACCAGGTGCCGGCATGGAAAAAAATCGCGAAATCCGCCACGGATTGGCCCCGTTCTGGGCCTATCAAGGCTGCGCAACCCAAGGATCACCCCATGCTCGCCCGCCAGATTTGGAAGCCTGCCCTCGCCTTGGCTCTCATCTTGCCACTGTCCAGCATAGCAATGGCGCAATCGGCAAACACAACCACCCCGCGCGTTATCGTCGTGTCCGGCGAAGGCGAGGTTTCGGCACGGCCGGATCGCGCGCATCTTTCTGCCGGTGTGGTGACGCAAGCTCTCACTGCGCAAGCCGCGCTCAACGCGAACGCATCGACGATGAACACGGTGTTCGCCAGCCTGAAGCAACTCGGCATTCCGGATGCAAAAATCCAAACATCGAACTTCTCAGTCTCGCCGCAATACGCGCCCTACCGCGCCGACGCTCCGCAATCGCAGAAGATCGTCGGCTATCAGGCCTCGAACCAAGTGATGGTGACGGTCGACGATCCCGCAAAGGTCGGCCCGGTGCTTGATGAATTGTCGAAGAGCGGCGCCAACCAACTGGGCGCGATCTCCTTTTTCATCGCCGATACCAAATCATTGGCGGATAACGCGCGCCGTGCGGCTGTGCTGGATGCAACGGCGAAAGCCAAGACGCTGGCCTCGGCCGCAGGCGTAATGCTCGGGCCGGTGCTGTCCATCCAGGAGGGCAATGTTTCAACGCCCGTTCCGATGTTCGCCATGGCGCGCGCGATGGACAAATCCGGGCCAACGCCCATCGCCGAAGGTGAAGAGAATGTGCACGTCTCCGTGACGCTCACCTACGCGATCCAATAAACGCAGGGTGAAGATGGCCCATGAACGCGGCCGTCTTCGCCAATGCGCTTAAGGCTCGGCCTGCGAAACGCGCGCACCCAATCTGGCCTTGAGGCTTTCGACCAGCCCGCGCGTTTCGCGGGTGAGGTTTTCCACCGCGGCCACCTTCACGCGCTCGGCCAAAGTCTTCTCGGCTTCCTGGTTTGCGAAGCGCGCTGCGAGCGCCTTGTCATCGGCGATGGCCTGGATCGTGCCGTAGTGATAGCCGTTGCGCACATCTATCAGCGCAGCCTCGGCCACACCCTGCGCCTTCACATCCTGTGACGGCAGAACGAAAGCTCCGATCAACGTCCAATCGGCTATCGACAGCGGATTGTTTTTGCTGTCGGCCGTGGAATCCACATCATAGATCAGCACCGCGTCGAGATGCTCACGCGCCGCCGCCAAGCGGATCGTATCGATCGTCATCCGCGTCTGCGAAGGATGATCTGTCGTTGCGTAAGCTGGCGACAATATTCCGGCAACCAACGGACTGATGGGCACGAATTCGCCGTAACCGGCACCCAGATTTCTACCAAGCGCTATCCAGGCATCGTTCTCGGCTGCGGGAATGGCCGTCAAACCGTCGCGGCCGATCCGCGCGACGCCAATGCGTGCGGGAAACCGCAACAGCGGTTCCACATCTGCCGCCGCGCGCACCTGCTGGTCGATACTCGAACCCGGCGGAGACCCGGCTTGTGCCGTCGGAATGGCATGCAGCCAATCCTGGCCTGACGTGGTTTGCATGCTTGTCGAACATGCCGCCAGCATGGCGACAATGGTTGCAACACCGCCCACGGCGACGCTTCTGCAAAGGCGCATGCGATTCCCCTCATTCGATATGAGGCGGGGAAGCTGAAGCGCGAACGCGGCGCGCACAGGGCGGGAATATGGCGAAACTTGACGAAGAGATCAGTGTGTCTTTTCGAGCACTTCGATCTGATCCATCAGCCGGTCCATGCGAGCGATCAATGCGCGATAGGGCTCCGGGCTCGCCATATCGATGCCGGCCTTTTTGTAGATCTCGTAGGGATAATCCGATCCACCCGCGCGCAGCATGTTGAGGAAGCGTTCGCGCGCTGGTGCACCCTCTTTGCGGATCGCATCAGTGAATTGCGCCGCCCCCGCCATAGAGGTCGCGTATTGGTAGACGTAAAAATCGTAATAGAAATGCGGGACATAGGCCCATTCGATGCAATAGGCCGGATCGATTTTCATCACCCCTTGCGCATCGCCCGAATATTGCTTGAGAAGGCTGCAATAGATTTCGCTCATGCGCTCACCCGACAGCGCGTTGCCCTTCTCCAATTCCTCGTGCAGCGCCAACTCGAATTCGGCAAACATCACTTGGCGGAAGAAGGTGGTGCGGATCGATTCGAGCGCGGCACCGAGGTAATACAGCTTCTCGTCGCGCGTCTTGGCGTGATCGACCATATATTCCGACAGCAACATCTCGTTGATGATCGAAGCCGATTCCGCAATGAACGTGGAATAGTTGGATTTCTCGAATGGCTGGTTCTTTGTCGTCAACAGCGTATGAACCGCGTGTCCCCATTCATGGGCAAAGGTGGACAGCGATTCGTAATCGCCGTTATCGTTGAACAGCAGATAGGGATGCACATCGTAAGCGCTGCCGTTCATATAGGCGCCGTTCGCCTTGCCGGGATGCGGATACAAATTCATCCACTGCCCTGCAAAACCCTTGCGCATCAAATCGAGATATTCTGCACCGAAGGGTGCCAACGCATCCAACGCGATGCGCTTCTCGTCATCCACATCGAAATGCGGTTCGTTCGCCAGATGAAACATCGGCGGGTAGCCATCGTAATAAGCAAGATCGTCGGTGATGCCGAGCAGCCGTTTGCGCAACCGCAAATAGCGATGCAACGTCGGCAACCCGGCATGGGCTTGCGCCACCAGTGTGCGGTACACACTCTCCGGCATGTTGTCGGGCGATAATGCGGCCGAAAGCGCATTGGGATATTTGCGCGCTTTGGCGGCGAACACATCACCCATGATCTGCGTGGTGAGCGAGGCGCCCAGCGTGTCTTGATAATCGGAAAACGCTTTCCAGAACGCATCGAACACTTTTCTGCGGTCCGCGCGATTTCCCGAGCTGCGATATTTCTCATACGCCGATTGATCGAGCATGACCTCCGTACTATCGGAGAGCTTCACCATCGGATACGGCATATTGGCGAGCGTCAGCGCATCGAAGATCGCGTTGGGTTGCTGCAAAACTGTGCCCACCGAAGCCAAAACGCCTTCGGCCTCTTCGCCCAGCGTGTGCGGAGCGGCGCGCAGAATGTTGTCGAGCGAGAAGCCGTGTCGCTCGGCTAACCCTTTGTCTTGCGTTTCAAACTCATGAACCTTCGCCGCACCGATGGAGAGGATTTCCGGCGCCAGCCATGCGGTTTTCTCATCCACCAACGTGGAAAGAGCCACTGCGAGCTGCTTGCGTTCTTGATTTTCGGCGATCCGGGAATCCTCATCGGCCCGCAGCGAGGCGAAGGTCGAAAGCCGCGCCAAAGCCCGATGCACATCGCTGATTGCATCCAGCGCTTTGTGCATGTCGCCAGCACTATGGCCCAGCGTGCTTTTGTATGTGTCGAGCTTGTCGGCCCTTACCTTCAGCGCGTCATACGCCACGCTCCATTGTGCGGGCGACGGATAGAGGTCGCTCAAATCCCAGATATAGGCCATGTCCGGTTTCGCTTCTGAAGAGGATTTCGTTTCCGCTGCGGGGGCAGCGCCGCCCAGAGCCAACAGCGCCGCAATTGCCATTAGGGCGTTCGCGCGCACGCTTAAACTATCGGTGGGGCGCGCAGCGTCCAATCCGTCAGTTCCTGCAACACGCCCGAGATCGAAGCGTTGAACGCGATCACGATGGCATCCAGATCGTTGCGCTCCGCCAGCGTCTCACGCGTGAACACTTTGGATTGCAGAATCTTGTGTTCAGGCACCACCATCAGCTTGGCCTCCAACTGCACCACCACTTTCGGCGGCGGGCTTGGCGCGTCCTTTTGGTCTTTCGGCGGCAAGGTCGCCGGATCGTATTGCGCCTCGAAGGCGCGCAATTCGGTTTGCAGCAGATAATCCGCGCCGATGCCGGAAGCGTCGCGCTGCACGGCCACGATCTTATTGGTGCTCTCGAACGCTTGCACCATGATGCCTTGCACCAGATACGGTGTGCGATCAGTCCACGACGCGTTGGCGAAGTAATCCATTGTGGTGTTAGAGCGCGACAACGCGATGCGCGTGGTGTCGATGTTGGCGGCGGCTTGCGGCGTGGCCACCGACAATTGCCATTTCACCGCCGGCGCGGTGCCCGTCTGAGGCATGGTGGGCTTCAGCACATAGAGCTGCGGCGCGGCACCGGGGCCGACAATATCCTTAAGACTGCCGCAACCGGCCAATGCCAGAGCAGCACCGCCGCTCAAAACCGCACGACGATTAGCGTGGGGGAAGATCGTGTCGCTCATTTCGGTGTGTATCCTTCACGGCGATCGCCGAACAAAAGCTTCGTGGGCTCGCGTTGCAAATCGGTGGTCAGCTTCGACAAATTGTCGACCATGATCCGCGTCTCCGCCAAGGTCTGCGCCAATTGCGCGGAGCTTTCGGAAAGCTGCGCTTTCGAGCCGCGGATCACTTGGTCGGCGTCGGTCCCGACTTCACCGATCTTGTGCGCGGCATCGTCGGTGGAGGCCAAAACCTGATTCAGCTTCGCACTGGCCTGCGCCAGATTGCCGGCCAACTCGTCGATGTCGTTCGAGCGGTGCGACAGCGCACCACTCACGTCACGCAAATTCACCAGGATCTCGGAGAACGTCTTGCGGTTGTCTTCGTTCAACAGCGAATTGGCGTTGTCCGCCACTTCGCTCAACCGCGCCAGCAATTCCGGACCCGATTGATAGAGTTGCTGCAACGTCGAAGGCTTAGAGCGGATCACCGGGTAATCCTGGCCCGGCAGAACTTTTAGCGTCGGCGAGTTTCGCGTGCCGCCGTCGATTTCCACATACGACCCGCCAGTCAAACCCTGGCTTTCGATTGAGGCCACCGAGTCTTCGTGCAGTTGCAAGCCGTTGTCGACTTGCAGCGTCACAATCACGCGCTTGGGATCTTCGGTATCGAAGGCCAGCGTATCGACGCGGCCCACATCGATACCGTTGTAGCGAACCACGGTGCCCTTGCCCAAGCCCGTCACCGGACCGTTGAAGGAGGTGCGGTAATAGCCGTACTCCTCGCGGTACTGCGCGCCCGCCAGCCACACCAGCACCACCACAAGGGCTGCGAGCGCTGCGACGACGAACGCGCCGACGGCGACGAAGTTCGCTTTGGTTTCCATTGTCTCGTTCCTATTTACGCCAGTCTCAGCGTTTCATTTCTAAGCGTTTTGCTGTTCGGTTTGTACTTGGTCCAGAGCCGCACGCCCGCGCGGACCTGAAAAATACTCTTGAATCCACGGGTTGGGATCGCGGCGAATTTCGTCCAGCGTGCCCACCGTCAGATGTTTGTCCACCAGCACGGCGATGCGGTCGGCGGTGGCGCGCAACGTGTCGATATCATGCGTCACCATCACCACGGTCAGCCGCAGACTTTTCTGCAGATCGCGCACCAATTGGTCGAATTGCGCCGCCGATATCGGGTCCAACCCGGCTGTCGGCTCGTCCAGAAACAGAAGCTCAGGGTCCAACGCCAACGCACGCGCCAGCCCCGCCCGTTTGCGCATGCCGCCCGAAAGTTCGGAGGGGTATTTCCCGGCCGTGTCTTCCGGCAAGCCCACCATGGACAGTTTCATTGAGGCGATCTCATCCATCAAGGCCTGCGGCATTTTCAGATGCTCGCGCAAGGGCACCTCGATATTTTCGGCCACGGTTTGCGATGAGAACAACGCACCGTCCTGGAACAGCATGCCCCAACGCGCATCCAAGTTGCGCATATTTACGCTGTCGAGATCGCCCACTTGCTGACCAAAAATTTCCACGGTGCCTTCGTCAGGCTTGCGCAAGCCGATGATCGAATGCAGCAGAACCGATTTTCCGGCACCCGACCCGCCGACAAGGGCCAACACCTCGCCACGCCGCACTTCCAGATTCACGTGGTCATGCACCACGCGCGTGCCGAAGCGGTTCACGACGTCTTTCACTTTGATGACAATCTCGTCGCGGTTCTGCGCCGGTTTCGCGTTCTGGTCGCTCATGTCAGAGGCCCAGGATCGAGAAGAGAATGGAGAAACCGGCATCGAACACGATGATAAGGAAGATGGCTTCCACCACCGAACGCGTCGTCAGCTTGCCGACGCTGGCAGCACTGCCTTCTACTTGTAGGCCTTCAAAACAGCCCACCATCGCGATGGTGGCCGCAAACACCGGCGCCTTGATCAGGCCGACCAATACGGTCGACATTTTGATCGCGCCGTGAAGCTGGCGCAGATACACCGGAATGGTGAGATGCAAATAGAACGAACACATCACCGCGCCGCCGAGCAGTCCCATGAGATCGGAAAACAGTGTGAGAATGGGCAGCGTAATCATCAGCCCCAGCACGCGCGGCAACACCAGCGTCTGCACCACATTGAGGCCGATCGTCTGCATGGCGTCGATTTCTTCATTCACCTTCATCGCACCGATCTGCGCGGTGAAGGACGAACCCGAACGGCCAGCCACGATGATGGCCGCAATCAAGCCGCCGATCTCACGCAAGATGGACACGCCGAGAAGATTGATCGTGTAAATTTCGGCGCCTGGGCTGATGCGCTTCAACTGATCGGCGCCTTGATAGGCGATGACAACACCAAGCAAAAATGACAGGAGCCCCAGGATCGGCACCGTGGTTACGCCGGTCTCATCCATCTGGTTGATCCAGGCTTTGAGACGGAAATTTTGGGGCTTGTACGCAAGCTGCGCCGTATCGACCATCACCTCGCCGAGAAAGCCCAGCATGGCGTATGCCTGCTGATAGACGTGATACGTCCCCCGGCCGATCCGCGCCAAGAACGTCTTCCAATTGTGCGGCGGCGGCATCTGAACGGGCGGCGCCAGATGGCTGCTCAAAAGGTCGATCAGGGTCTGATAGGTCTCGGACACCGCCGGCCCGGTTACGCGCGAACCCGTTGCCGTCAGATCGCGTTTCAGCCGCAGCAACAGCCAGGCGCCCGCCGAATCCAGCGCCGCGATTCCCGTGGCGTCGATCTCCACGGTGCCGGCATCGCGCAATTGAAGGCTGCGCAGCCGGGCGTCCAGGGCGGTGGCTTCACCCACCGTCCAGCGCCCCTGCGCGATCAATCGTGTGCTGCGCCCCCGCTGCTCGATTCGGAGCGGCTCGCTGCTATCGGAGGCGTGTTGCTGGCTCAGTCACGGCTCCATGGCGGGGTATTCTGCTGGCGGGGACAATCCCACAGGCGTTGCGGATTCGGGAAGCCCCAGGCAGGCCTAAAGCGATGAATTTCTACGCGCAATCGGCAATACTGTTCCGTAGAAGGCGCGTTGCAGGCCTTCTGCCGTGCAAAGGGGCATTGAATATGACGGTTTCGGGATCGCGCCGCTCGCTGCTGCAGGGGCTGGGGGCGGCAGCCATTGGGCTCAGTTTCGGCCTGGAGGCCTGCGGGCAGAAGACCTCACCCTCGGGCACAACCTCAGGCGGGGAAGAACCCAAGCTCAATTTCTACAACTGGGATACCTACACCGGCAACACCACGCTGGCCGATTTCAAGGCCGCCACCGGCATTGCCGTAAACATGAGCCTGTTCGCGAACAATGACGAACTCTTCGCCAAGCTGAAGGCGGGCAATCCGGGTTACGATGTCATCGTACCGTCCAACGAAACCGTCACGCGCATGGCCGAGGCTGGCCTGCTGATGCCGCTCGATCATTCCAAGCTGCCGAACTTCCAGAACATGGCGCCGGAGTTCCACGACGCGGTGTTCGACAAGGGCCGCAAATATTCGATGCCCTACACGTTCGGCCTGATCGGTCTCGGCTATCGCAAATCCAAAATTCAGGACAAGCCAGACAGTTGGAAATGGGTATTCGAGTCCGGCAAATACAAAGGCCGCATCGGGTTGATTGCGGAATCCTCCGACCTTTGCCGCGTGGCGGCGAAATATCTCGGCCACTCGGTCATCGGCGTCACGCCGGAAATTGTGAAGCAGGTCGAGGTGTTGCTCATCAAGCAGAAGCCGAACGTGAAGGTCTTCCACCATGACGAAGGACAAGATCTTCTGCTCGCGGGCGATATCGACATCGTGATGGAATACAATGGCGATATCGCGCAGGTGATGCGCGAAGACCCCGATCTCGATTTCGTCGTGCCCAAAGAAGGCACGCTGCTCAATCAGGATACGCTGTGCATCCCGGCCGGCGCCCCGCGCCCCGACAACGCGCACAAATTCCTCAACTTCGTGATGGATGCGAAGAACGGCGCGGAAATCTCGCAGACCATTCTTTACCCCTCGCCTAACGCAGCGGCACGCGCTTTGATGCCGGATAGTTACAAGAACAATCCGGTGATCTTCCCATCGCCGCGGGATTTGGCGGGTTCCGAATACGGCATCTTCGAAGGCGCGGAGAAAGCGCAATTGTTCGAAGACGCAATGACGCGCATCCGCGCCGCCTGATGGCCTCAGCGCAACTGCAATCACGTGCTGCTTTTTCGGTGAGCTTGGGGCCGCCTTTATTTTGGCTCGCCGCGTTCTTCCTGGTGCCGTTGGGCATCGTCTGGCTCTACAGCTTCGGCCACAACGCCAATCTCACCGACGTGGCGATAACCGGCACGCTGTCGAATTACGCGCGCGCCGTGGAGCCGCTCTATCTCGCCATCCTGTTCAAATCGCTGTGGTTCGCAGCGCTCACCACGCTGCTGTGTCTCGTGATCGGGTTTCCTATGGCGCTGGGTATTGCCTTCACCAAGGCGCGGTTGAAACTGTGGCTCTTGATCGCAATCATGCTGCCGTTTTGGACAAATATGCTGATCCGCACCTATGCGCTGATGGCGGTGCTGCGGCCGTTCGATTTGCTGCATAGCAATTTTGCGGTGATGTTCGGCCTCGTCTATGTCGAACTGCCCTTCATGGTTCTGCCGCTCTACGCCACGCTCGACCGCATGGATCGCTCACTGCTGGAAGCGAGCCTCGATCTGGGTGCGGGCCATTTCACGACCTTCCGCCGCGTCGTGATCCCGCTGGCGATGCCGGGCATTTTGTCAGGCATCCTCATCACGTTCATTCCTTCGCTTGGCTCCTATCTCACGCCGGATCTTTTGGGCGGTCCAGACAGCCAGATGATTGCCAACGTCATCGAAGGCCAGTTCAAAGAAGCCAACAATTGGCCGTTCGGCGCCGCACTCTCATTTCTGCTGATGTATCTGACGTTCTTCGCCATTGCCGCGCGATCGGCGTTGACGCGAAAGCGCCCCGTATGAGCGAAAAGCCCGGCCCGTTGGATTATCTGAGGCGCTGGCCACTGCGTCTGTGGCTGGCGGCGGTGATGCTGTTTCTCTATGCGCCGCTCGTCGTATTGATCGTCTTCTCGTTCAACGACAGCCGCCGTACCATCGTGTGGCGCGGCTTCACCTTCGATTGGTATGCAACGGCGGTTGCCGATCAAAGCCTGTTGGAGGCCTTCACCAACTCCTTGGTGATTGCAGTGTCGGCAACACTCATCAGCCTGGCGCTGGGCACATGTGCGGCCATCGCGTTATGGCGCTTCCGCTTTCCCTTCAAAGCCATATTCGAAGGCGCGTTATCGCTGCCCATCGTGGTGCCGGAAATTTGCATGGGCGTCGGCATGCTGGTGTTCTTCGCGCGCGTGCTCCCGTGGCCCTCCGACCTGCCCTGGCCGCTCAGCCTGGGCTCGATCATCATCGCGCATGTCTCGTTCTGTTTTCCCTTCGTGGCGGTGATCGTGCGAGCGCGCCTTGCCTCCTTCAACCCCGAGCAGGAAGAAGCCGCGCGCGTATTGGGCGCGAGCGAGGCGCAATTCTTCCGCGACGTTCTCATTCCGCATCTGCGGCCTGCACTTCTCTCAGCGGCATTGATTGCTTCCACACTCAGCCTCGATGATTTCGTCATCACCTTCTTCACATCGGGCCCAGACACCGTGACCTTCCCTGTGAAGGTCTATGCGATGGTGCGCTTCTCGGTGACGCCGGAAGTGAACGCAGCCTCCACGCTGCTCATCCTCCTCACCGTGGCGCTCACGGCCATCGCCGTGCGCCTGCAAGGGGGCCAAGCGCTGCACGACATCACGCAAGAGGCCGCATGAGCGCGATTATCGTTTGCGAAGGCCTCACCAAGCGCTTCGGCAACGTCACCGCCGTCGATGCCGTCGATCTCACCATTCATGAGGGTGAGTTCTTCGCGTTGCTGGGGCCATCGGGCTGTGGCAAGACCACCTTGTTGCGGATGCTGGCGGGGCTGGAAGTGCCAAGTGCGGGGCGCATCAAAATCGATGGCGTGGACATCACCGACGCCCCGCCAAACAAGCGTCCCGTGAACATGGTGTTTCAATCCTATGCGCTGTTTCCGCATATGAACGTGGCGGAGAATGTGGCTTACGGATTGAAGGTCTCCGGCGTGTCGAAGCCAGAGCGCGACACGCGCGTAACCGAGGCGCTGGCCTTGGTGCAGCTTGACGGCTATGGCGCGCGCAAACCTGACGAGCTGTCGGGCGGTCAGCGTCAGCGCGTAGCGCTGGCGCGTGCGCTTATCAAACGCCCGCGCGTGCTGCTGCTGGACGAACCGCTCTCCGCGCTCGACGCCAAATTGCGCGAACAGATGCGCTTTGAATTGAAGCGCATCCAGGCACAGACAGGAATTACCTTCGTGTTTGTTACACACGATCAGGACGAGGCCTTGGCACTCTCCGACCGCTGCGCGGTTATGCAATTCGGACGGCTGCAACAGATGGGCACGCCCGCCAACATTTACGAACGGCCGAACTCCCGTTGGGTCGCGGATTTCATAGGTCTGGTGAATCTGTTTGCGGGAACGATTGAGCGCGTGGACGAGACACACGCCTTCGTCCGCACGGAACTTGGCCTGCTCGCGGTGGAACCCGCACCGGATACGAAGCTCACCATCGGCCAGTCCGTCTGGGTCGCACTGCGCCCGGAAAAGATCGCGTTGGAGAAAAATATTGGCACCGTCGCCAGCACGATCCGCCAGATCACCTACCAGGGAAGCGCTTCGCTCTATGAGGTGGAACTGGCGTCCGGCACGGCTGTGCGAATAGTGCGCCACAATCCGGGTGCCGCGGCACCTTTCACAACCGGCGAGAGCGTCAGCCTCTCTTGGGCCGATACGGCGCCCAGACTTCTCCTCACATGAGCCTTCTCCTTATATAAAGAGAGCCATACGAGAAGCCTCGCCAGTTTGGATTTATGCGTAAGAACGTCGCGCCGCGCGGCGAAATTCCCAGGATTTTCGTCGCTTTCCCACCGAGCACAGATGGAAAAGCGGCTTTCCTTCCTTGGCCATTTGGCGTACCCAGCCGCCATGACAGATTACTGGCTCAGCAAGCTCCTCTTCGATCTGCAGTCGCCTCAGGCGGCGGCCGAATTCAAGCAGAACCGCGCCGCCGTGCTCGATCGCTACCCGCTGTCGCCGGACGCTCGCAAGGCCGTGAACGAAGACGACATCACGTTCATCGCCCCGCGCGTGAACGCGTATCTGCTGCGTTACTACTTCTCCTATCTCGGCATGAAGGACCCCGCCTTCATCCAGCATCTGCGCGGCTTGCAGAAAAATCCTGAGGACATGCAGCATCATGGCTGAACTGGCCGGTGTATTCGCCGCCAGTCACGGCCCGCTGATTGCGCGCGACTGGGACAAACTTCCTGAAGCCATGCGCGCGCGCATGACGGTCGCGTTTCGCGAACTCGGCAAGCGCTTCGCGGCCAAGAATCTCGATATTGTCATCGAGCTATCGCCTGACCATTGGGTGAATTTCTTCCTGAACAATCTGCCGAATGTTTGCATCGGCATCGGCGCGGAGCATGAAGGCCCGCCCGAACCCTTCATGCAGAGCTTCCAGCGCAAGATTCCGGGCGACGCCGAATTCGGCGCGCATCTTTTGGCGACCGCGCTGAAAAACGATTTCGAGCCCTCGCTCTCGCATCACCTGACGCTCGATCACGGCTTCTGCATTCCGCTGATGAAGATGGAATTGCCGAGCCTGCCGCGCGTCGTGCCTATCGTCGTGAACGATATCGAGCCGCCGATGATCTCTATCAAGCGCTCGCTGGCCTGGGGCCGGCTGCTGCACGATGCCATCGCGTCTTACCCGAAGGATGTCCGCATCGGCATCCTCGCGACCGGGGGCTTGAGCCATTCCATCGGCGAACCCACGATGGGCATCATTGACGAAGCCTTTGACCGCGAATGTATCGAACGCTTCACGCGCGGCGGCGATCCCGAAACCCTCGCCAGCTTCCTGGAAGCCGCCCTTGCCGATACCGGCAATGGCGCGCAGGAAACCCGCAACTGGGCCATCGCCCATGCGGTCGCCGATTATCGCGGCTTCGAGATGATCGACTACATCCCAGCTAAGGAAGTCTATATCGGCTGCTGCTGGGCCGAGTGGAAGCTGGGCTAGACGATCTACGCAGTGGAAAGCGTCCGTGAGGAATTTGCCATTAACTGCGAGACGTGCCGGGGAGCCTCATGGCAAAAGCTAACGAGCCATACAATTTTATAATTGTGGAGAGCTATCGTGCCACACACACTAGTGGCTTGCACGGGTCTGTTCATATTCGGCCAGCTCCAAACCAAATGTTCTCACAATCCCTTCAAGTCGAATGCTCAAAAAGCCTTATAAAAAATTATCCCGTGGGAACTCGCTTTCGGTTGAAGGTAAAACTTACCGATAGAGAAGATGGCGGGGAATATCTGTATTCGTATCACGGGTGGCCGATTAAAGTTCTGCCGCCTCTTCCGTAGCGCGCGCAGCAACGATCAGGGCGCCAGCATCACTTAACGCCATATCTAAAATAGAACGCACCTCGGGTGGC